>NZ_JBYISA010000012.1:0-244137 GCF_057708345.1 Streptomyces sp. bgisy130 | reverse complement strand
CCCGGGGTAGATCAAGGGGCGGCGCGGGCGTTTCGCGTACCGGGCCTCAGCGGTCGGCCGGTCAGGCGGCGAGTGCCGCGCGGCCCGCGACGACGATGCGGGCCTGCTCGGCGATCCGCCGTCCGAGGTGCTCGGCGGTGGCGATATCGGCCTTGTGGACGCCCTCGGCGCCCTGGTCGTTGTTGGACTGGGCGGCGGCGCCCAGGAAGAAGCCCAGCCGGTTCAGGTCGTTCTCGGACGCGGTGGAGGAGTTCCAGCCGGGGAGGAGGTTGAGGCTGACCCAGTTCATCCCGTGCTGGGCGGCGAGCACCGTGAAGAACTGGAGGGTGTGCAGCTTGTCGCCGCTCTTGGAGGCGGAGTTGGTGAAGCCGGCGGCGAGCTTGTCCTGCCAGGCGCGGGTGGCCCAGCGCTTGGCGCTCGCCTCGGCGAAGGTGTGGAAGGCGCCGGAGGCCGTGCCCATGTACGTCGGCGAGCCGAAGACGATCGCGTCGGAGGCGTCGAGCTGCGCCCACTGGGCTTCGGTGATCTCGTCGACCTTGATCAGGTGAACGGTGGCGCCGGCCTCGGCGGCTGCGGTCTGGACGGCCTCGGCCAGTACGGCGGTGTGGCCGTAGCCGGAGTGGTAGGCAAGCGAGACGACGGGGGCGGGCAGAGCAGGCGTGGTCACGGTGGCTTCTCCTCAGGGGTCACGGCATGCCGGGACGACCGGCACCCGGGAACGTCGGGCTGCGATGAGGAAAAGAGAAGCACTAACTTTTAGAAAGCGCAACCCTTTGGTTAGCGCTGTGCAGGGGTATGGTGTGCCCATGGCGACCGAAACCACCGGCGAGACGGACGGGGAGCCCACCCCCGGCTGTACGGACGACCTGGCCTACAACGTCTTCGCGCGCGACTGCCCGTCCCGCGACGCGCTCCGGCACATCACCGACCGCTGGGGCAGCCTGACCCTCGGCGCCCTGCTCGACGGCACCTTCCGCTTCAACGAACTGCGTCGCCGGGTGGCCGGGGTGAGCGAGAAAATGCTGGCCCAGACCCTGCACGCACTGGAGCGGGACGGACTCGTGCACCGCGAGGCACAGCAGACCAACCCGCCCCGGGTCGATTACGCGCTGACGCCGCTGGGCGACCAGGTCGCCCGGCAGCTGCGGACGCTGATCGAGCTGGTGGAGGACCGGATGCCGCAGGTCATGCAGGCCCGCGAGGACTACGACGCCCAGCGCCCGGCCGGCTGAGCCGGCGCACGGGCCGCGGGCCGGCGCTCAGGCGCGCGGCGGCCGCTGGCAGCGCGGGCAGAAGTAGCTGGAACGGTTCATCCAGGGGCGGCGGCGGATCGCGGTACCGCAGCGGCGGCAGGGCTCGTCCTCGCGGCCGTAGGCGTCCAGCGAGCGCTCGAAGTAGCCGGACTCACCGTTGACGTTGACATAGAGGCTGTCGAAGCTGGTGCCGCCGACGGCGAGCGCGGCGTTCATCACGTCCCGTACGTGGCCGAGCAGTTCGGCGGTGCGCGGCCGGGTGAAGGTGGCGGTCGGCCGCTCGTAGTGCAGCTTGCTGCGCCACAGCGCCTCGTCCGCGTAGATGTTGCCGACGCCGCTGATCAGCGTCTGGTCGAGCAGCGCGCGCTTGACGGTGGTCCGGCGGCGGCGCAGCGCGTCGTGGAAGGCGGCGTCGTCGAAGGCGGGATCGAGCGGGTCCCGGGCGATATGGGCGATGACATCGGGCAGCAGGTCGGGGTCGCCGGGAACGGTGTCGTGCAGCGAGAGGCCGCCGAAGGTGCGCTGGTCGACGAAGCGGAGCTCGGTGTTCACGGCGTCGGCGAAGCGGACGCGGATGCGCAGGTGCTTCTCGTCGGGGGCCTCCTGCGGCTGGACCAGCAGCTGGCCGCTCATGCCGAGGTGGGCGAGGATCGCCAGCCCGTGGGTGACGGACGGCGTGACCCTCGGGGAGATGCCCTCCGCCGCGGTCTGGGCGGCCGGACCGCCACCGGTCACCGGGATCCAGAGGTACTTGCCGCGCCGGCGGGCCGTACCGAGGCGCAGCCCCTTGAGCCGGGCCGCGAAATCGGCCGCCCCGGCCGTGTGCCGGCGGATCGCGCGCGGATGCCGCACCTCGACGGCATCGATCGTGCGGCCGCTGACCCAGCGCTCCAGTCCGCGGCGTACGACCTCGACCTCGGGCAGCTCGGGCACGAAGGGCTCCTTGGGAACGACGGTGGGGCGAAAGACCTCTGACCCCGTCCGGAGCGACGCGCGGTCGCCCCGGACGGGGTCAGAATCGGTGCTTCAGTGTGCCGACGACGAACCGTCGCCGGCGGCCGGAGCCGAAGGAGGCTGCGCGGCGGTAGCTGCTCCGGTGGAGCCGGTGCCCGCACCGGGGGCCGGTGGCGCACCGTCGCCGGAGGATGCCGCCTTGGCCGCCTCGTCCGCCGCGGCGCGAATCGCACGCCACGCGGACTCGGCCGCCTGCTGCTCGGCTTCCTTCTTGCTGCGGCCGGTGCCGGTGCCGTACGAGACACCACCGACGCGGGCGGCAGCAGTAAAGGTCTTCTCGTGATCGGGGCCGGTCTCGGTGACCAGGTACTCCGGAACGCCGAGACCCTCGGTCGCGGTGAGTTCCTGGAGGCTGGTCTTCCAGTCCAGGCCGGCGCCCAGACTGGAGGACTTCTCGATGAGCGGGTCGAAGAGCCGGTGCACCAGCTCGCCGGCCGCGTCGAGGCCCTGGTCGAGATAGACCGCGCCGATCACCGCTTCAAGGGTGTCGGCGAGGATGGAGGCCTTGTCCCGGCCGCCCGTACCCTCTTCGCCCCGTCCGAGGCGGATGAAGGCACCGAGGTCGAGGCCGCGGCCCACCTCGGCGAGCGCACGCGAGTTGACCACCGCGGCCCGGAGCTTGGCCAGCTGGCCTTCCGGGAGGTCGGGGTGGATCCGGTACAGCGTGTCCGTGACCACCAGGCCGAGCACCGAATCCCCGAGGAATTCGAGCCGCTCGTTGGTGGGCAGACCGCCGTTCTCGTATGCGTACGAGCGGTGCGTCAGCGCACGCACCAGAAGGGCGGACTCGAGGTGGTACCCGAGCCGCCCTTCCAGAAGCGTGTGCGACGAGGCTGTGTCCGCCGGAGTCGGTTCATCCCCGCGTTTGCGGGAAGTCGAATTGGCGTCTGACATGGAGCCTGTCACCAGCCGCTCAGACCTCGAGGACCTGGCGCTTGTTGTAGGTGCCGCAGCTCGGGCACGCGATGTGCTGCTGCTTCGGCTCGTGGCAGCGCTCGCACGCCACCAGGGTGGGGACCGCAGCCTTCCACTGCGACCGGCGGTGGCGCGTGTTGCTGCGCGACATCTTCCGCTTCGGAACAGCCACGGCTACTTCTCCTGCTTCTCGTCGACGCCCGCTTCGGCGCCGCCCATGTTGTCCTTCTCGCCGTCCTTGACGGTCCCGGCGAGTCCCTGCAGTGCCGCCCAACGAATGTCGACGGCGTCGTGGTGGTGGTCCGGGTCGTCCGCCAGCCGCACTCCGCAGTCGGAGCACAGGCCCGGGCAGTCGTCCTGGCACACCGGCTGCATCGGCAGTGCAAGCACCACCGCGTCACGCAGCACCGGTTCGAGGTCGAACAGGTCGTCCTCGAGGAAGAGGGTGTCCTCCTCGTCCTCGGCGTCGTCGCCGGCGTCCTCATGGACCCGGGCATCGGCGTCGGGGTAGGCGAACATCTCCTGGAAGTCCGCGTCGAGCTCTCGCTCCAGCGGCTCCAGACACCTTACGCACTCCCCCTTGACGGTTGCACGGCCGGTGCCTGTGACAAGCACCCCGTCCATGACCGACTCCAGGCGGAGGTCGAGCTCGATCGGGGCGCCCTCGGGCACACCGATGACCTCATTGCCGAGGTCCCGGGGAGCCTCGACGGAGCGGGAGACCCTCTTGAGCGCACCGGGACGCCGCCCCAGCTCGCGTGTGTCGAACACGAGAGGGGAACGGTGGTCGAGGCGGGCGTTGATGGCTTCCTGCTTTCTACGGGGTTTACGCGCCGCCCGTATTCCAGCGGTGCGGGATTCGGGCAGCAGAGATCGCGGATATACGCGCGACCGAAGAGCCAGGATACTGGACGGGCCCCGATAGGCCCAATCCGCTACCGGCCGTCCCCCCGGTCCCGCGGGCGGGAGCGCCTACTGGCGCCCCTCCTCGTACGCCCGGAGCTGGTCCAGGTCGATCATGCTCGTGTCGAAGAGGCTGGTCTCGTCCAGTGCGCCCGGCCGGTCGGCGTGGCCCTGCGGGGCGTGCTGGGGCTGCTGGGGCACCTGCTGCTGGAGGTACGCATGCGGGTCGTAGCCCTGCTGCTGGGCCTGCTGGGCCTGCTGGGCCTGCTGGGCCTGCTGCCAGTCGTAGCCGTACGCATTGTGCTGCTGGGCGTCCTGGGCGTACGCCGCCTGCTGCGGCTGCTGATAGCCGTAGACGTCCTGCTGCGGGTAGGCCGCGGGGTCGGTGTAGTAGCCCTGCTGCTGAAGCTGGGGCTGGAGGGGCTGCTGATGCTCCTGGGGCTGCTGCTGGGGCTGCGTCGGAGGCATCGGGGGCGCTTGGGGCGCCTGGGGCGGCTGCGGGGCCTGCTCGGCGGGGATGTCCGCCAGGCCGGCGAGGTAGTCGGCGTCGGCCTGCGGATGGCCGGACTGCACATCGCCCTGCGCCGCCAGGTGGACGGCCAGCTCATCGATCGCACGGGCGCCCTGGAGCTTGTCGCGGCCCCGGCCGACAGCCTCCAGCGTCTTGGTCAGCACGGCCTGGAACGCCCCGAACTTGGCGTCCACATAGGCGTCGGCGCGCTGCTTGAGGGTCTCCGGGTCGCCGCTGCGCTCCGGGGCCTGGGTGCCGTCCTCGTCGGGGAACCCCTGCTCGTCGGGCCCCGGGCCGCGGCCGAGCAGCTTCTCGCGGCCGCGGTCGACGGAACCGATGGTCTTGGTGAGCACGACCTCGAAGTTGGCGAGCTTGCTGTCGACGTAGTCGTCGGCCTCGGCGCGGATCTCCTCCGCCTCCCGGCGGGCGTCCGCCAGGATCCGGTCCGCCTCCTCCTGGGACTGCCGGGCGACCTCGGTGTCGGAGATCAGCGAGCCGCGCTGGGCGTGCGCGGTCTCGATGATCCGCTCCGCTTCCGCCCGCGCCTGCTCGACCATCTGCTCCCGCCCGCCGAGCAGCTCCTGCGCCTGTGCGAGGGAGCCCGGCAGGGCCGCGCGCACCTCTTCCAGCATGGCGAGCAGCTCGGCGCGGTTGACCACGCACGAGGCCGACATGGGCATGGACCGGGCACCGCCGACGGTCGCGACGATGTCGTCGAGCTTCTTCTGCACGTCCACCTTGGACTCGCCACTCTCTGAAGGGATTTGAACGACGGGAACGGGACGACTGTACGTCCACCGGCGCCCCGCCCGACACCGGCGGACGCACCGCCGGCCCGGCCTCGCCCGCGGTGCGCCGGGTGGGGTGCTCAGTCCTTCTTCCGCAGGCGCTCGGTGAGGGCTTCGAGGACGAACGGCGGGACCAGGTGGGAGACATCGCCGCCCCAGGCGGCGACCTCCTTCACGAGGCTGGAGGACAGGAAGCTGTAGGTCGGGTTGGTGGGGACGAAGAGCGTCTCCACACCGGACAGGCCGTTGTTCATCTGGGCCATCTGGAGCTCGTAGTCGAAGTCGCTGACGGCCCGCAGCCCCTTGACGATCGCGGGGATGTCGCGCTGCTTGCAGAAGTCGACGAGCAGGCCGTGGAAGGCCTCGACCTCCACGTTGCCGTACTCGGCGGTGGCCCGGCGGATCAGGTCGATCCGCTCGTCGACCGTGAACAGCCCCTGCTTGGACTGGTTGATCATCACGGCGACATGGACCACGTCGTACAGCTTGGAGGCACGGGCGATGATGTCCAGGTGCCCGTTGGTGATGGGGTCGAACGACCCCGGACAGACGGCGCGGCGCAACTCTGTCTCCTCGCTCTCCGATCCGGTCATGACACGCTTGCTGACGTCGATTCGGCGGACGTCGAAGCGGCGCGACCGTACCAAAGCGTCCCCTCGCCGTAGCGACGGGCCTTTATCGCTTCAAATCCGTCCGGCCATGGGAACGTGCCGCCTCTGGTGCTGCGTTCCACGGTGACGAGTGCCTGCTCCGCAAACCAGCCCTGACCACGGAGTGTGAGCAGGATCTCGCAGAGTTCGGCGTCGGTGACCTGGTAGGGCGGGTCCAGGAAGACGATGTCGTACGGCTCGCCCGGGGGCGCCGCGGCGGCGGTCTGCTCGGCCTTGCCGGCCCGGACCTCGACGCCGGGGAGGCCGACCGTACGGACGTTGTCCCGGATCGTGCGCACGGCGCGGGCATCGGCCTCGACCAGCAGGACGTGCGCGGCACCGCGCGAGAGGGCCTCCAGGCCGACCGCGCCGGAACCGCCGTACAGATCGAGCACCCGGGCCCCGGCCAGCGGCCCGTCGAGCGACTCCCAGGTGGAGAACATGCCCTCGCGCGCCCTGTCGGAGGTGGGGCGGGTGCCGTTTCCCGGTGGTACGGCCAGGCGGCGGCCGCCGGCCGTACCGGCGATCACGCGGGTCATGGGCCCGTCCTTACGTTGCGCGTGGTCGGTGTGCTGAGGGGGAGCCGGGCGGGCTCCGCACCTCCACGATATTCCGTCAGCCGGCGGCCGATGCCCGGCCGGAGCCTTCGGGGAGCACGGCGGGCGGTGATCGATCTCACCTGTGGCGGGCCGCCGGACCCGTCCACCGCGCCCCGCGCTGCGCCGCGGCGATGCTCATCCCTTGTCCAGATACTGCTCCCGTTCGTCGTCCAGCAGGGCGGACAGGGTGATCCGCAGCTCCGGATATCCGGCCAGCCCGGGGTCGGCGGCGACGAGTTCGGTGGCCTCGTCGCGGGCGGCGGCGATGACTTCCTCGTCGTCGATGACCGCGAGCATCCGCAGCGAGGAGCGGACGCCGGACTGCGCCTGGCCGAGGACATCGCCCTCGCGGCGCTGTTCCAGGTCGATTCGGGAGAGTTCGAAGCCGTCGAGGGTGCCGGCCACGGCGGCGAGCCGGGCGCGGGCCGGGCTGGCCTCGGGCATCTCGCTGACCAGCAGACACAGGCCGGGGGCCGCGCCACGGCCGACCCGGCCGCGCAGCTGGTGCAGCTGGGAGACGCCGAAGCGGTCCGCGTCCATGATCACCATGGCGGTGGCGTTCGGGACGTTCACCCCGACCTCGATGACGGTCGTCGCGACCAGCACATCCAGCTCGCCGGCCGCGAACCGTCGCATCACGTCGTCCTTGTCGTCCGGCGCCATCCGGCCGTGCAGCACCGCCACCCGCAGGCCGTCGAGCGGGCCCGTGGTGAGCTGCTCGGCGATGTCGAGCACCGCGAGCGACGGCCGCTTCTCCGCCACGTCCTCCGGTGAACTCTCCTTGGCCGCCGCGCCCTTGGAGGCCGCCGCGCCCTTGGAGGCGGCCGCGCCCTTCTTCGTCCCCTTGGGCGGGTCCTCCTCCTCGTCGCCGATCCGGGGGCAGACCACATAGCCCTGGTGCCCGGCCGCCACCTCTTCGCGGACCCGCTCCCAGGCGCGCGCCAGGAAATGCGGCTTGTCCTTGGCGGGCACGACATGGCTGGCGATGGGCGAGCGTCCGGCGGGGAGCTGGTCCAGGACGGAGGTCTCCAGATCGCCGAAGACGGTCATGGCGACCGTGCGCGGAATCGGGGTCGCGGTCATCACCAGCAGATGCGGGGGCTGTTTGCCCTTGCCGCGCAGGGCGTCCCGCTGCTCGACGCCGAAGCGGTGCTGTTCGTCGACGACGACCAGGCCCAGGTCGTGGAACTGCACCTTGTCCTCGATCAGGGCATGGGTGCCGACGACGATGCCGGCCTCGCCGGTGACCAGGTCGAGCAGCGCCTGGCGGCGGGCGGCGGCGCCCATGGAGCCGGTCAGCAGCACCACCTTGGTGCCGCGCTCCGCGCCGCCGAGCATCCCGCCCTCGGCCAGCTCCCCCATCATCTCGGTGATCGAACGGTGGTGCTGCTGGGCCAGGACCTCGGTCGGCGCCAGCATCGCGGCCTGGCCGCCGCTGTCGACCACACCGAGCATGGCGCGCAGCGCGACCATGGTGTTGTGCGTGACGGTGAAGTGGTCGGTCACATAGGCGTGGTCGGGGTGCGCGACGCTGATGCACTGGACGGGTTTGCGGCCGACGTGCTCGATGGCCTCGATGGTGCGGCGGAAGCGGGCGTCGCCCAGGGGGCGGCCGGGCGCCGGGGCCGTCTCCCTGGAGAGCGGGAACTCCTCGGGCAGCGCCACGGCGACGTCGTACATCCCGCCCAATCCTGCTGCGGGAACCAGGCGGGCACTGCCGCCCAGGGAGCGCACGAGCCAGGCGAGGTCCCCGGCCAGCGCGGCGGGGGCCGCCCGGAACGCGGCCCGGTGCCCGACGAACGCGCCCGCCGCGTCCATCAGGCCCTGCACCACGGCCAGCCGGTCCTTGAGCGGTGCGTGGCGATAGGCGTCCGGAACCCGGCCCCCGTTGCCTGCCAGCGTCCGGCCCAGCTCGTACGCATCGAGCGGCCGCTGCCCGCCGCCCTCCAGATCCACCGGCACGGCCGCCGCGATGGACCACCTGGGACGCCCGTCGGCGCCCAGCAGATCCGCCCGCAGCTCGCGGGTCGTCAGCACCCGCTCTCCCCCGTCGCCCTCGCCGACGATCCACAGATGCTCGTCATCGCACTCGACGGTGCTCCCGTCGGACAGCACCAGCCGCCACACCTCCCGCTCCCCCTGCGGGAAGACCCCGTCCACCACGGCGAGGTCGCCGCTGGGCACCACCACTTCGGTGCCGACGGCCATCTCCCCCATGGGACGGAAGCCGCGCGGCGTCAGCACCAGGGCGTCCAGCGGCTGCGCCTTGCCGGAGCCCACCTCGCCCTGGAGGAGGCGGTGCATGGGGTGCTCGGTCGCCAGGTCGTCGAAGATCTCCCGGCTGACCTTCTGCTGGCCGTCGGTGAGGGTGAAGGGCAGCTTGGCGTCGAACGCGTCGAGAATGCCGTCCTTGACCAACCTCCTGGCCACGGCGGGGAGTTGGGTCTCGGCGCGGCGGCGCCGGGCCAGTGCGACCTGGAGGACGAACGCCTCGTCCCACTTCAGCCGGGACCGCGCATCGGCGATATCGGCCTTGGTGGCCGGCCGGTGGATCTTCAACAGCGCCTCGGTGAGCGGGACGAGCGCCCGGCCGTCGCGCAGCGCCTCCGGCAGCGGGTCGACGGCGTCCTGCGCACTGGGCAGCACCGCGTCGACCGCCTTGGCGATCTTCCAGGACGCCATCTGCTGGCAGGCCGGGTAGATCGGCATGAGCTGGTTGGCGAAGGCGCTGACCGCGTCGGCGCCGTCGTCGTCGGTGCGGTCGAGGAGCTCGTATTCGGGGTGGGCGAGCTGGAGTTTGTGGTTGAAGACCGACACCTTGCCGGCGAACATCGCGCGGCGCCCCGGGAGCAGGTCCTTGTGGGGCTTGTGAATGCCCTTGCCGAAGAAGACCAGCCGGAGCCGGCCGCTGCCGTCGGTGAGCGTCACTTCGAGGCGCTGGCCCCGGCCGCCGTTGAATTTCAGCACCCGGGCGTCCGCGACCTGCGCGACGACCGTGACGTGCTCGTCCAGCGGCAGGTCGGCCAGGCGGGTCAGTTCGCCGCGCTCGGCATAGCGGCGCGGATAGTGGTGCAACAGATCGCCGACCGTATGCAGGTCGAGATGCTCGGCCAGCACCTTCGCGGTGGTGCCACCGAGGATTTTCTTCAGGGGTTCGTCGAGCGCTGCCACGCATCCATTGCACACCACGCCTGTGACAATCGCGGCGCACTCACCGGTCCGGTGCGCTCACTCCACGCCGATGAGCAGCGGCGCCGCGTGCTGGCCGCCGTCGTAGACGACCGTGTCCACGGCGAGATGGCGGGCGCGGACATGCCGCTCCAGCCGCTCGGCGAGCCCGTCGGGCGCGTCCGCGCCGAGGACCAGGGTGACCATCTCGCCGCCCGCGGACAGCATCCGGTCGAGCACGGCCGTCGCGATGCGGGTGAGGTCGGAGCCGATCACCACGACATCGCCGTCGATCAGGCCGAGCACGTCCCCGGCCTGGCAGACCCCGGCCATCGTCCACGACTGCCGCTCGGCGACGGCCAGCTCGGCGTAGCGGGTGGCGCCCGCGGCCGCGGTCATCGCGACCACGTCCTCGTCGAAGCTGCGGCCCGGTTCGTGCACGGCCAGCGCCGCGATGCCCTGCACGGCGGAGCGGGTGGGGATGAGCGCGACCCGTACGCCTTCGGTGCGGGCCTCTTCGGCGGCGGCCGCCGCGGTGTGCCGCAGGTCGGCGTCGTTCGGCAGCAGCATCACCTCGCGGGCGCGGGCCTGCCGGATCGCCTGCACCAGTTCGCCGCTGGCGGGCGGCTCTCCGGGGCGTACGGCGACCGGTGTCGCACCGGCCTGCGCGCACAGTCCGGCGAGCCCGGCGCCCGTTACCACCGCGACCACGGCCCGCGCCGTCATGGCGGGCTCCTTGGCGCGGGTGACGCCGCCGAAGTGGGTGATGCGGACGCGGTAGGGGCGGCCCGCCTCGATGCCGGCCTCCACCGCGGCGCCCGCGTCGTCGACATGGACGTGGACGTTCCACAGTCCGTCGCCGCCGACCACCACCAGGGAGTCGCCGAGCCCGTCGAGCCGGGTCCGCAGCCGCGCCACCGCCGCGTCCCCGGCCTCCAGCAGGTAGATCACTTCGAAGGAGGGCCCCTCAGGGCCGCCGCGGCCGTCCGTGGCCACCCGGTCCGCGACCTCGCAGCCGGCCGCCTCGGGGAGCGGGGCGTCGGCCCGTACGGCGACCGGTGTCGCCGAGACCTCCCCGGACAGCGCGTCGGCGAGCGCCCCCAGCAGCGCGACCAGGCCGCAGCCGCCGGCGTCCACCACACCGGCCCGGCCGAGGACCGCGAGCTGGCGCGGGGTGGCCTGGAGCGCGGTGCGGGCGCCCTCGTGGGCGGCGCGGGCGACCTCGGCGGCCTCGGCCCCGGCCTCCCCGGCGGCCCGCTCCGCTGCGTCGGCGGCGGCGGTCGCGACCGTCAGGACGGTGCCCTCCACGGGGTGGGCCACGGCCTCGTACGTCGATGCCGCGGCCCGGCGCAGCGCCTGCCGCAGCGCGTCGGCCGAACCGTCGCCGGCCGCCAGCACCTCCGTCATCCCGCGCAGCAGCTGCGCCACGATCGTGCCGGAGTTGCCGCGCGCCCCGATGAGTGCGCCATGGGCCATGGCACCGATCGCGTCGGCGAGGCGGGGTGCGGTGCCCGCCGAGGTGTGCCCGTCGAAGGCGGCCTCGACCGCGCGGGCGGCCGATTCGAGCGTCAGATAGAGGTTGGTGCCGGTGTCACCGTCGGCCACCGGATAGACGTTGATGGCGTCGATCCGCTCGCGTTCCCGGCCGAGCGCCTCCAGCGCCAGCCCGCACCAGGAGCGGACCGCGGCGGCGTCGAGCGGGTACGGCACGTCGTCCTCCTGGGTCACGGGATGCACCGCACAGTAGCCGCGCTCCGGCTGGGCGGCCGGGGCGGGGGCCGGGGGGTGCGTGGTAGTTTCGTTCTACGGGAGCGGTCGTTGTATGCTGCTCCGGTTGCCCGATGAGAATCGGGCCATTCCTCTCCTGACGGTGCCGGTCGGGCAATGCACTCGGCTCGTTGGGATTTCACCGTAAGTGCATCTGAAGTCTTTGGAGTGACCCGTGGCTGCCAACTGCGACGTCTGCGGCAAGGGGCCGGGCTTCGGCAAGAGTGTCTCGCACTCGCATCGCCGCACCAACCGTCGTTGGAACCCCAACATCCAGACGGTGCGTGCAGTGATCGGGCGCACGCCGAAGAAGCTGAACGCCTGCACCTCGTGCATCAAGGCCGGCAAGGTCTCGCGCTGACGTCTTAGCCGTAGCGCAGCCCAGCCGGTTGCTTGTGAAGCCGGTCCACCTTCGTGGTGGGCCGGCTTCTGCCGTTCCCGGGGACGGGTGCGGCCCCGGCGGCGCCCGGCCGCGCCGCCGACGGGAGCGTGGTCAGTGCGCGCCGCGGGTGCGCCAGCCGTGGTCCACGGGGCCGATCCCCGCGCCGAGCCGGAAGCCGGCCGCCAGGGCGCCGGTGACGTAGTCCTTCGCCGCCGCGGCGGCCTGCGGGACGGTGTCGCCCTTGGCGAGCTGCGCGGCCAGCGCGCTGGCGAGGGTGCAGCCGGTGCCGTGGGTGTGCCGGTTGTCGTGGCGCGGCGCGCGCAGCCAGTGCTCCTCGGTGCCGTCGGTGAGCAGATCGACGGCGCTGTCGCCGGACCCGTCGCCGGCCGCCAGGTGGCCTCCCTTGATGAGCGCCCAGCGCGGCCCGAACTCCAGGATCGCGGCGGCCGCCCGCCGCATATCGGCCTCCTCCCCGACCTGTACGCCGGTCAGCTGGGCGACCTCGTCCAGGTTGGGGGTGGCGACGGTGGCCGTCGGCAACAGGGCGCCGCGGACCGCGTCCAGCGCACTGGCGGCGAGCAGCGGATCGCCGTGCTTGGAGACCCCTACGGGGTCGATGACGACCGGGGCCCGCAGTCCGGCGAGCAGCTCCGCGACGGTTTGGACGAGTTCGGCCGAGGAGAGCATGCCGGTCTTCACCGCCTGCACGCCGATGTCGTCGACGACGCTGCGGAACTGAGCCCGTACGGCCTCGGCGGGCAGCTCCCACGCGCCCTGCACGCCCAGGGAGTTCTGCGCGGTGACGGCGGTGACCACGCTCATGCCATGGGTGCCGAGCGCCAGCATCGTCTTCAGGTCGGCCTGGATGCCCGCGCCGCCGCCGGAGTCGGAGCCGGCGACGGTCAGGACGCGTGGAGGTATGCGCATACCGCCGAATCTACTCGGCGGCACCCCACGGTCCCGCGGGCGCCCGAGTCGAGCCGCCCGTATCCCGCACGAACCGGTCGGCGTCCCGACGGAACTAGTCGGCGTCCCCGTTGTCGCCGAAGTGGTCCCAGCCGGCCTTCACCCACGGGGCGCCGTCCACCGTCACCTGGGGCAGCGCGGAGGGGTGGAGCACCTCGCCGATGACCTTCCACCGGGCGGGCAGCTTCACATCGGGCGGGAAGGTGGCCACGATCGCGTGATCCTCACCGCCGTTGAGCACCCACTGCATCGGGTCCACGCCGACCGCGGTGCCGATGTCGGACATCTGCGTGGGGATGTCGATGCCCGCGGACCGCAGATCGATCCGGACCTTGCTGGCCTCGGCGATGTGCCCGAGGTCGGCGACCAGCCCGTCGCTGACGTCGGTCATGGCGGTGGCGCCGAGTCCGGCCGCCGCCGGGCCCGCGTGGTACGGCGGTTCGGGGCGGCGGTGGGCCTCCACGAAGGCGCGCGGCGAGCGGAAGCCGCGGGAGAGGACGGCGTGCCCGGCGGCGGACCAGCCGAGCCAGCCGGTCACCGCGACCACGTCGCCGGGCTGGGCACAGGCCCGGGTGACCGGCTCCTGGTTGCGCAGATCGCCGAGCGCGGTGATGGCGACGGTGATGGTCTCGCCGCGTACGACGTCCCCGCCGACCACCGCTGCGCCCGCCACCTGGCATTCGTCGCGCAGCCCGTCCATCAGCTCGGTCGGCCAGGTCGCGGGGAGGTCCGCGGGGACGACCAGGCCGAGCAGGATCGCGGTGGGCACCGCGCCCATCGCCGCGATGTCGGCGAGGTTCTGCGCGGCGGCCTTGCGGCCGACGTCGTAGGCGGTGGACCAGTCGCGCCTGAAGTGCCGGCCTTCCAGGAGGATGTCGGTGCTGGCGACCACCCTCCGGTCCGGCGCGGTGACCACCGCGGCGTCGTCACCCGGCCCGATCCGTACGGCCGGAGTGGTGGTGAGCCGGGAGGTGAGCTCCCTGATCAGCCCGAACTCCCCCAGCTCGCCCACGGTGCCCTTCATGCTGTTGCCCTTCCCATGTGTACGGACGGTCCGTACGTGGCTGACGACTGTGCCGCACTTGCCGAGTTCACCGCGCGGGTCTCCCCGCTCCGCACGGTGACGCGGTACCGTGGCGTCCCTTCTTCCCACATGATCCTCGTAGCCGCCCTGGAGGTTCCGTGGTACAGGCCTACATCCTGATCCAGACCGAGGTCGGCAAGGCCTCGGCGGTAGCTGAGGTGATCTCCAAGATCCAAGGCGTGCTTCAGGCCGAGGACGTGACCGGGCCCTATGACGTCATCGTGCGCGCCGAGGCCGGCACCGTCGACGAGCTGGGCCGCATGGTGGTCGCGAAGGTCCAGCAAGTGGAGGGCATCACCCGCACCCTTACCTGCCCGGTCGTGCATCTCTAGCTCCCCGTATCCTCGGCCGGGTGATCTCCGCAACGCGCCGTCGGCACCTGGCCCTGCCCGCACTCACCGTGCTGTTCGCCGCGGTGAGCTGCACTCCTTCCGAGGACGTGGCCGTTCCCTCCCCCAAGGGTGCGGCGGCGCGGTACTGCACGGCGCTCCACAAGAAGTTGCCGCGGACCGTGGACGGGCTGGAGCGCGGTGATGCCGAGCCCGTCTCCGACTTCACTGCCATGTGGGGCGATCCTGCCGTGAAACTGCGCTGCGGGGTGCCGAAGCCCGACGTCCTGACGTACGGGAGTGAACATTACAACCCCAACGCCAACGCGGCGGAAGTCAATGGCGTCGATTGGCTCTTCGAGAAGCAGGATGACGGCTACCGCTTCACGACCGTGCTGCGCAAGGCGTATGTCGAGGTGACGGTGCCCGGGAAGTACGCCCCCGAGGTCGATGTGCTCACCGACCTCGCGGGCGCCGTGAAGAAGTCCGTTCCCGCAGGGGTCTAGGGTTCCGGCGCCGGTCCGCCGGGGCAGGCCGGGACCGGCCCCGGGAACCGGCGTGGCTCAGCGCAGCCCCGTGGAGCGATGCAGCGCGGCCTGGAGGAGCCGGTCGATCAGCTCCGGGTAGCTCACTCCGCTCTCCTGCCACATCCGCGGGTACATCGAGATGGGCGTGAATCCGGGCAGCGTGTTGATCTCGTTGATCACGAACTCGCCGTTGTCCTGGAGGAAGAAGTCCGCGCGCACCAGGCCCTCGCAGGACGCCGCGTCGAAGGCCGCGACCGCCAGTTCCTGGACCTTCGCGGTCTGCTCGGCGGTCAGCGGCGCCGGCACGATCCCGTCGGCCGAGTCGATGTACTTGGCCTCGAAGTCGTAGAAGTCGTGCGCGGTGACCGGCGGGATCTCGGCCGGCACGCTGGCCCGCGGGCCGTCCTCGAACTCCAGCACCCCGCACTCGATCTCGCGGCCGCGCAGCAGCGACTCGACGAGGATCTTGGGGTCGTGCCGGCGGGCCTCCTCGATCGCCTCGTCCAGGCCGCCGAGGTCGTCGACCTTGGTGATGCCCATGGACGAGCCGGCCCGCGCGGGCTTCACGAAGAGCGGCCAGCCGTGTTCCGCGGCGAAGTCCACGATCTTCCGGCGGGCGGCCGCCGGATCGTTCTCCCACTCCCGCGGGCGGATGACCTCGTACGGGCCGACCGGCAGCCCGAAGGAGGTGAACACCCGCTTCATGTAGTCCTTGTCCTGGCCGACGGCGGAGGCGAGCACGCCGGAACCGACGTAGGGCACCCCGGAGAGCTCCAGCAGACCCTGGAGGGTGCCGTCCTCCCCGTAGGGGCCGTGCAGGACGGGGAAGACGACGTCGACCTCGCCGAGCGCCTTGGGCACCGAGCCCGGCTCGCTGTAGACGACCTCGCGGTTGGTCGGGTCGACGGGGAGCACCACGGCGCCCTCGGCGGACTCGGTGAGCGCGGCCACGGTGGGCAGCTGCCGGTCCGCGATGGCCATCCGCTCGGGGTCGTCGGCGGTCAGCGCCCAGCGGCCGTCCGTGGTGATGCCGATGGGCAGCACGTCGTACTTCTCGCGGTCGATGGCGCGCAGCACGGCGCCGGCCGTGAGCACGGAGATGGCGTGCTCGGAGCTGCGGCCGCCGAACACGACGGCGACGCGGGGCTTGTGGTGGGAGGTCTCGCTGCTCATATCGGCTTGAGGGTACCTGCTGACCGGCACGGAGTCAGTGCTGCGGCGGCCGTTGGTGGCGTCGCGCACGGACACCGTGGGTGACGGGCCTCGGGCGAACGGCGCCGGAACGGCACATTCCGTAGCGTTTTCAGTGCCGCTCGGACTTGGCGCTGCGCGACATCAGGTCCTTGAGGGCGACCATCGGCGGCTTGCCCTCGTGGACGATCTCCACGACCGTCTCGGTGAGCGGCATGTCGACCCCGTGCCTGCGGGCCAGATCCAGCACGGATTCGCAGGACTTGACGCCCTCGGCGGTCTGCTTGGTGACCGCGATGGTCTCCTGGAGCGTCATGCCCCGGCCGAGGTTGGTGCCGAAGGTGTTGTTGCGCGACAGCGGCGAGGAGCAGGTGGCGACCAGGTCGCCCATACCGGCCAGGCCGGCGAAGGTGTGCGCGTCGGCGCCCATGGCCAGGCCGAGCCGGGTCGTCTCGGCGAGACCGCGGGTGATCAGGGACGCCTTGGCGTTGTCGCCCAGGCCCATGCCGGTGGCGATGCCGACGGCGAGCGCGATGACGTTCTTGACCGCGCCGCCCAGTTCACAGCCCACCACGTCGGTGTTGGTGTACGGGCGGAAGTACGAGGTGTGGCAGGCGGCCTGGAAGCGCCGGGCGACCGCCTCGTCGGCGCAGGCCACGACCGCGGTGGCGGGCTGCCGGGCGGCGACCTCCTTGGCGAGGTTGGGGCCGGTCAGCACCGCGACCCGCTCCGCGGGCACCTTGGCGACCTCCTCGATGACCTCGCTCATGCGCTTGGCCGTGCCCAGTTCGACGCCCTTCATCAGCGAGACCAGGACCGTGCCGTCGGGCAGCAGGGGCGCCCATTCGGCGAGATTGCCGCGCAGCGTCTGGGCGGGGACGGCCAGCACGGCGAACTCCGCACCGCGGGCCGCGTCCGCCGGGTCGGTGGTGGCCCGTACGGACGCGGGCAGCTCGACCCCCGGCAGGTAGTCGGGGTTCGTACGGCCGCTGTTGATGGCGTCGACCAGGGCCGCGCGGCGCCCCCACAGGGTCACCTCGCATCCCGCGTCGGCGAGCACCATCGCGAAGGCGGTGCCCCAGGACCCCGTGCCGTAGACGGCGCAGCGCGTCACTTGCTTTCATCCTCCTGTGCCTGCTGGGTGCTTCGGGCCTGCTGCGGGCCGACGGCCGGTTCGGTGGCGGCGGCCGGTTCGGCGGGGGTGTGGGCCGCTCCGGCGCCCTGGGTGGCCTTGGCGGCTTCCCGGGCGGCGCGGCGCTCCCGGGCGATCGCCTTGCGCCAGTCGTACGGTTCGACCGGCGCGGGCTCGCCGCGGACGACGGCCAGCTGCTCGGTGATCGCGGTCATGATGACGTCGGTGGCGGCCCGCAGCACCTCGGCGGTCGGTTCCTGGTCGTAGAAGGCGCTCAGGTCGACCGGCGGCCCCGCCTGTACCCGCAGTGTCTTGCGCGGGAGGAGCCGGAGCTTCTTCTCCTTGGCGTACGGCGGCATCGCGTCGTTGGCGCCCCACTGCGCGACGGGAATGACCGGCGCCTTCGTCAGCAGCGCCACCCGCGCGGCACCCGTCTTGCCCTGCATGGGCCACAGGTCGGGGTCGCGGGTGAGGGTGCCCTCGGGGTAGAACGCGACGCATTCGCCCTTCTCGATGGCGGTGACGGCGGCGCGGAACGCGTTGGCGGCGTCGGTGGTTTCCCGGTAGACGGGGATCTGTCCGGTGCCGCGCATCATCAGGCCGACAAAGCCGCTCTTGAAGAGTCCGGCCTTGGCGAGGAATCGGGGGACCCGCCCGGTGTTGTACTGATAGTGCGCATAGGAGAGCGGATCGAGATACGAGTTGTGGTTGACCGCGGTGATAAATCCGCCGTCGGCCGGAATGTGCTCCATTCCCTGCCAGTCCCGCTTGAACAGAACCAGGAGCGGCGGTTTGCAGATGACCGCGGCCAAGCGGTACCAGAAGCCGATTCTGCGGCGGGACACTGGGACACCCTCCTTGTGGGACCTGCGAAGCTGCTGCGGGCCGGCAGCCGCACAAGTGTCGCCCCAGGTACCCGCTATGTCGAGAACACCGTAACCCCGACGCTCCCGGAGAGCGGCGGCGGCAGGTGAGAATGACGCCGATGCGACGAGACGGAGCGGATGTGGGCTGGAGCCTGGTGGTGCCGCTGAAGCCGCTGGTGCGGGCCAAGAGCAGGCTCTCTCGGGCCGCGGGGGAAGAGTTTCGGCCACAGCTGGCCCTCGCCTTCGCCCTGGACACCGTGACAGCGGCGCTGGCCTGCGACAACGTCCGGGATGTGGCGGTTGTCACGGATGACCAACTGGCTGGAGAGCGCCTGTCGGCGCTCGGCGCGCGGATCGTGCCCGACACACCGGCCCGCGGGCTCAACGCGGCGCTGGCCCATGGAGCGAGCGCGGTCCGGGCGCGTCGTCCGGGCGCGCCGGTCGCCGCGCTGAACGCCGATCTGCCGGCCCTGCGCCCCGCCGAGCTGGAACTGGTGCTCCATTCCGCTTCGCTATTTCCCCGTGCATTTCTCGCGGATGCGGCGGATATCGGGACAACACTTCTGACCGCGACTTCCGGCGCGGAATTGGAACCGGCATTCGGAGGCGCGTCGCGGGCCCGTCACCTGGCGTCCGGAGCGCAGGAGATCACCGGGCCGAAGGCGCCGTCGGTACGCCGGGACGTGGACACCGGCGAGGATCTGCTGGCCGCGCTGACGCTGGGCGTGGGCCCGCACACGGCGCTCCAGGCGCCGCGGCTCATGGCGGGGGCGGCCGCGCCGGAGGGGTCGAAGCGGCTGCCGCCGCCGCAGGTCAGAGCGTCTGGAGCGTGATCAGGACGATCCTGCGGTCGTCCCCTTCGCCGGTGAGGTCGATCCGGACCCGCTGACCGGGCCGCAGCAGCAGCAGACCGCCGGCGTCGAAGGCCGCCGCGTCGAAGGGCAGCGGGGTGCCGTCGTCCAGCAGCACGCTGCCGGAACGGGTCTCGGAGTCGTACGTATACGCGGTGGCCTGCATGGGAGAGAGCCTAGACGAGGAGGTCCCGGGCCCCTCCGGCCGCCCGTACGGCGGCGGGAACCAGTAAGGCGGTGGGAGAAGAGCTGCGGCCCGCTCCTCCGCACGGCCCCGGACGCACCGCGGGCCGGGCTCCCCGAAGGGAGACCGGCCCCACGCGTGGCGTCGCCGCTGCCGAATTACCGCTTGCGCGCGGTGGTCTTCTTGGCGGTGGTCTTGCGTGCCGTGGCCTTCTTCGCGGGGGCCTTCTTCGCCGTCGCCTTCTTCGCGGGGGCGGTCTTCTTCGCCGTCGCCTTCTTCGCGGTGGTCTTCTTCGCCGTCGTCTTCTTGGCGGCGGCCTTCGTGGCGGGAGCCTTCTTCGCCGTCGTCTTCTTGGCGGTGGTCTTCTTCGCCGCGGTGGTCTTCTTCACCGCTGCCTTCTTCGCCGTCGTCTTCTTGGCGGCGGCCTTCTTGGCGGTGGCCTTCTTCGCGGCGGCCTTCTTGATGGCGGCACCGCCGGTCAGGCTGCCCTTGGGCGCCTTCTTGACGGAGACCTCGCCACCCTTGGGGAGCTTCTTCGAGCCGCTCACCAGGTCCTTGAAGCCCTGACCGGCGCGGAAGCGCGGCACCGAGGTCTTCTTGACCCGCACGCGCTCACCCGTCTGCGGGTTGCGGGCGTAGCGGGCCGGACGGTCAACCTTCTCGAACGAGCCGAATCCGGTGACCGAAACGCGGTCGCCGGAGACAACTGAACGGACGATTGCGTCCAGTACGGCGTCCACGGCGTCCGCGGCGTTCTGGCGGCCGCCGAGCTTGTCGGCAATGGCTTCTACGAGCTGCGCCTTGTTCACGTCTTCCCCTTCGGAGACATTGCTGGAACGAAAGTTTCCAAGCTTTTTCGCACGTTAGGCAGATATATACCGCAAATCAAACACGAAACGGGCTAATCACCCTTGTGCCGCAACGAACTCGACCTTCACGGACTTCCATCGGTGTGCACATCTTCGGGATAACGACCTTCGTCGAGGTCAGCCATGAAGCACTCCAGACGCCTTGCCGCGTCCGCAAGATCGTGTTTAGCCGCAGCCGTGATGACGAGCAGCTTCCGGGTCAGCGCCATCCGTACGCCCTCCGGGACTTGCAGTGTCCGCACTCTTGTATGTGCGTCCTTGAGACGGTCGGCGACGAGACCGTAGAGCTCGAGTTGGTCGTCGCGTTCCATGCGCTAATTGTGCCATCTGCGGCGAGTTGTCGCTTCACGGGGCCTCAACAGACGCCTCAACACGACGATGCGCCCCCTGCCAACTGCACAGGGGGCGCATCGTACGCAATATAGCTTTGAGCCATAAAACCCGAGGTCAGACCTCGATGGTACGCGGCTTGAACGACGGCCGGTTCGCCTCGTAATCCACGATGGACGACTCCTCCCGAAGGGTGAGGCTGATGTCGTCCAGCCCCTCCAGCAGGCGCCAACGGGCGTTCTCGTCCAGCTCGAAGTCCGCGGTGACGCCCTCGGCGCGCACCTGCCGGCCGACCAGGTCCACCGTCACCTCGGCGGCCGGATCGTTCTCCAGCAGCGTCAGGAGCCGGTCGACGGTCTCCTGCGGCAGCACCACCGTCAGCAGCCCGTTCTTGAGGGAGTTGCCACGGAAGATGTCCGCGAACCGCGAGGAGATGACGGCCTTGAAGCCGTAGTTCTGAAGCGCCCAGACGGCGTGCTCACGCGAGGAGCCGGTACCGAAGTCGGGGCCGGCGACCAGCACCGTGGCGCCCTTGTAACGCTCCTGGTTGAGGACGAACTCCGGGTCCTTGCGCCAGGCCTCGAACAGCCCGTCCTCGAAGCCGTCGCGGGTGACCTTCTTCAGCCAGTGGGCCGGGATGATCTGGTCGGTGTCCACGTTGCTGCGGCGCAGCGGGACGGCCCGGCCGGTGTGGGCGGTGAAAGCTTCCATGGTTCAGACTCCCGCGGGCGTGGCGACGTGGGACTGGCCGGCCGTTGCGGCCAGGTCGGCCGGTGAGGCCAGATGGCCGAGAACCGCCGTTGCGGCGGCGACCTGCGGCGAGACCAGGTGCGTACGCCCGCCCTTGCCCTGCCGGCCCTCGAAGTTGCGGTTGGAGGTGGACGCGGAGCGCTCACCGGGCGCCAGCTGGTCGGGGTTCATGCCCAGGCACATCGAGCAGCCCGCGTGCCGCCATTCGGCGCCCGCCGCGGTGAAGACCTTGTCCAGCCCCTCGGCGACGGCCTCCAGGGAGACCCGGACCGAGCCGGGGACGATCAGCATCCGTACGCCGTCGGCGACCTTGCGGCCTTCCAGGATCCCGGCCGCGGAGCGCAGGTCCTCGATACGGCCGTTGGTGCACGAACCTACGAAGACGGTGTCCACCTTGATGTCCCGCAGCGGCTGACCGGCCGTCAACCCCATGTATTCCAGGGCCTTTTCGGCGGCGAAGCGCTCCGAGGCGTCCTCGTACGAAGCCGGGTCGGGGACGCTCGCCGAAAGCGGCGCGCCCTGGCCGGGGTTGGTGCCCCAGGTGACGAACGGCGCGAGCGCGGAGGCGTCGATGCGCACCTCGGCGTCGAAGACCGCGTCGTCGTCGGTGCGCAGCGTCTTCCAGTACTCGACCGCGGCGTCCCAGTCCGCGCCCTGCGGGGCGTGGTCGCGGCCCCGCAGGTAGTCGAAGGTGGTCTCGTCCGGCGCGATCATGCCGGCCCGGGCGCCCGCCTCGATCGACATGTTGCAGATGGTCATCCGGGCTTCCATCGACAGCTGCTCGATGGCCGAACCGCGGTATTCCAGGACATAGCCCTGGCCGCCGCCGGTGCCGATCCGGGCGATGATCGCCAGGATCAGGTCCTTGGCGGTGACACCCTCGGGCAGCTCACCGTCGACGGTGATCGCCATGGTTTTGAAGGGGGCCAGCGGCAGCGTCTGGGTGGCCAGCACATGCTCGACCTGGCTGGTGCCGATGCCGAACGCCAGCGCGCCGAAGGCTCCGTGGGTGGAGGTGTGACTGTCACCGCAGACCACGGTGGTGCCGGGCTGGGTCAGTCCCAACTGCGGTCCCACGACGTGGACAACGCCCTGCTCGACATCGCCCAGCGGGTGCAGCCGGACCCCGAACTCCGCGCAGTTCTTGCGCAGCGTCTCCAGCTGGGTGCGCGAGACCGGGTCGGCGATCGGCTTGTCGATGTCGAGGGTCGGGGTGTTGTGATCCTCGGTGGCGATGGTCAGGTCCGTCCGGCGCACCTGGCGGCCGGCCTTGCGAAGGCCGTCGAACGCCTGCGGGCTGGTGACCTCGTGCAGCAGGTGCAGATCGATGAAGAGGAGGTCGGGCTCGCCTTCCGCGCGCCGGACGACATGGTCGCCCCAGACCTTCTCCGCGAGTGTCCGTCCCATCGCTTTCCCTCCGACCGGCCGCATTGCCGGCCTTTCTCGTCCGTGCGCGATGCCCGCAGAATTCCCCTTGCCGGGCCGTACGCCGGGCCCTGGTCGAGGGCCACACCTACAGATTGACGACTTCCCTGGAAAATTGAACTTGCGTTTCACAGTGTGAGACGCGAGTATCGTTGCATGGACAACTCTAGCGGCGTCGGCGTTCTCGACAAGGCAGCTCTGGTTTTGAGTGCCCTGGAGTCCGGTCCGGCCACCCTCGCCGGGCTGGTCGCGGCGACAGGGCTCGCACGACCCACGGCCCACCGGCTGGCCGTGGCACTGGAACACCACCGGATGGTGGCGAGGGACATGCAGGGCCGGTTCATCCTGGGCCCGCGGCTGTCCGAGCTGGCCGCGGCGGCCGGTGAGGACCGCCTGCTGGCCACGGCGGGTCCGGTGCTCACCCACCTACGCGATGTGACCGGCGAGAGCGCCCAGCTCTATCGCCGGCAGGGCGATATGCGGATCTGTGTGGCGGCGGCGGAGCGGCTGTCCGGATTGCGGGACACCGTCCCGGTGGGCTCCACGCTCCCCATGAAGGCCGGCTCGGCCGCCCAGATCCTGATGGCCTGGGAGGAGCCCGAGCGGCTGCACCGCGGCCTCCAGGGCGCGCGCTTCACGGCCACCGCGCTGTCCGGCGTACGGCGCCGGGGCTGGGCCCAGTCGATCGGCGAGCGGGAGCCGGGCGTGGCCTCGGTCTCCGCCCCCGTACGTGGCCCCTCGAACCGCGTGGTGGCCGCCGTATCGGTCTCCGGCCCGATCGAGCGGCTGACCCGCTACCCGGCCCGGATGCACGCCCAGGCGGTCATCGACGCGGCGGCCCGCCTCTCCGAGGGCCTGCGGCGCACCGGCTGAGCGCCCCGCCGCGGGGCGAGGAGCAATCGGCCACGACGCCGAAGGGGCGGCCCCTGCGTCAGCACGGGCCGCCCCGGGCGCTCAGGCCGCCATCCGGTCCGCGGCCCGCTCCCCGCGGCGGCCGACCGGCACCGTCCCCAGGGCCTCCCCCAGCCCGTACGACGGCATATTGAGGTAGATGCTCTCGTGCGAGCCCGCCGGGACGACATAGGTCTCGTGCCAGAAGCCGACCTTGTTCCGCCCCTCCCGCACCCGCCGGTTGAACGCCGCCCAGGCCGGCCGGTGCTCGCCGCTCTGATCCGCGGCGTACGCGAACAGCTTCTCCTTCGAGTCCCAGTACTGGAGGACGGCGAAGTGCCTCGGCAGTCCGGGCAGCAGCCGGTACCCGATCATCCCGCTGTCCGGATCCCGGGCCAGCCCCTTGATCATGCGCGGCATGGCCAGGAACACCGGCAGCCAACTGCGCACCGCACGCCAGCTGTTGAAGCGCATCCCGATGAGGAAGACCACCACCTCCCGGCCACCGTCCGCCGTCATCCGCCCCTGCACCGGCTTGCCGCTCATGGCAGCCCCCTTCCGACACCGGATAGCTTCGCTATCCATACTTAGATAGTGACACTCCCCAATGGAGGGCGCAAGGGGGGAGTGACCGACAAGAGGGGGAAGTGGCCGGCGGGGCCGATCGAGCGCAGCGGGGCGTCCGCTCCGGGCCGGCGGAGTCCAACCGGCACCCGGGAAGCGGTAGTTGACACGAAAAGGCCCCCCGCATGATGCGGGGGGCCTTTTCTTTCTGTACCCCCGACCGGATTCGAACCGGCGCTACCGCCTTGAGAGGGCGGCGTGCTAGGCCGCTACACAACGGGGGCAAGTCTTCTTGCAGTTGGGAGCTTCACGAGGATGCTCCGCGCTGGGCTACCAGGACTCGAACCTAGACTAAATGAACCAGAATCACTCGTGCTGCCAATTACACCATAGCCCATGGTGGTTTAGACCAGTACCCCCGACCGGATTCGAACCGGCGCTACCGCCTTGAGAGGGCGGCGTGCTAGGCCGCTACACAACGGGGGCCCTAGCGATCCTGCATGAGTGACAGCGGGTGCGACCCGGACTGTCTCCCTGGGAAGGATCTGTACCCCCGACCGGATTCGAACCGGCGCTACTGCCTTGAGAGGGCAGCGTGCTAGGCCGCTACACAACGGGGGCTTTGCAGATAAGCTCTGCGAGCTGGCCTACCAGGACTCGAACCTAGACTAACTGAACCAGAATCAGTCGTGCTGCCAATTACACCATAGGCCATCAAAGCGCAACCCCCCGTGGGGGGTTTTATTTTGACTGCGCCTCCCGGCCGGGCCTCTCGGCCCTCTCGGGCGGCGCAGGAAGAACATTACCTGATCGTGGACGGCGCACCAAAACCGATAACTCCGCGCAACAGCTCGGGGAGCTCCGCCAGGCTCGCGATCCGACGCACGCCCTCGGGCAGCTCCTCACCGGTGCCCGCACGGTCCAGCCATACGGCCGTCAGCCCGGCGTCCCGGGCGCCGAGCGCGTCGATGTCGAGCTTGTCGCCTATGTAGACGACCTCGTCGGGGGTTAGGCCGAGCGCCTGACAGGCGCCCGTGAACGCCTCCGCGGCGGGCTTGGCGCACCCCAGCGCGTCGGAGCAGAGCACCGCCTCGAAGCGGGTGCGGATCCCCAGGGCGGTCAGCTTGCGCTCCTGGTTGGCGGTGGTGGCGTTGGACAGCACCGCCTGCCGTACGGGGGGGCCAGGGCCGCCAGGGCGGGCGCGGAGTCCGGGAAGAGCGTCCAGGACGCTTCGTAGTGCGCGATGTACCGGCCGAACCAGGCGTCCGCCTCGGTGTCGGAGAGCGGCGTCCCCAGGAACGTCCGGGCCCGGCCTCTGCGGTGGTCGAGAAAGCCCACCTCACCGGCGAGGAAGCGGGCGAACTCGGTCTCCATGGCCGTCCGCCAGCGCTCCAGGGCCGCCGCTTCGCCGCCGTACGCGTCGAGGAGGCCCTCGGTCCGCAGGTGCCGCAGGACACCGGCCCGGTCCGACCCGGTGTAGTCGAAGAGGGTGTCGTCGAGGTCCCACAGGACGGCTTGCAGGGGCATACCGCCAATCTAAAGGCAGCGGATATGCGAGGGGCCCGGACGCCGTGCGGCATCCGGGCCCGGGGGCGCAGGGGGCGGTCAGCCGGCCAGCTTGGCCAGGGCCGCGTCGATGCGCTGGAGGGTGCGCTCCTTGCCCAGGATCTCCAGGGACTCGAAGAGCGGCAGGCCGACCGTGCGGCCGGTGACGGCCACCCGGACCGGGGCCTGGGCCTTGCCGAGCTTGAGGCCGTGCTCCTCACCGGCGGCCAGGACGGCCTCCTTGAGGGGCTCGGGGCCGGCGGTCCAGTCGGCGGCGTCCAGCTTGGCGCGGGCGGTGGTGAGCAGGGCGGCCGGGTCGCCCTTCATCGCCTTCGTCCAGGACGCCTCGTCCTCGACAGGCTCCGCGCGGAAGAGGAAGTCGACATTGGCGGTGATGTCGGAGAGGACCGTGAGGCGGGTCTGGGCGTGCGGGGCGATGGCCCGCCAGGCGGCCTCGTCGAAGTCCTCGGGGGCCCAGTTGGCGTGCGGGGCCGTCAGCCAGGGCTCGCAGGCCGTGATGAAGGACTCCACGTCCAGGCGCCGGATGTGGTCGGCGTTGATCGCCTCGGCCTTCTTCAGGTCGAAGCGGGCCGGGTTGGCGTTGACGTCCGCGATGTCGAACTTCTCGATCAGCTCCTGCACCGAGAAGAGGTCCTGGTCGGCGGAGAAGGACCAGCCGAGCAGCGCAAGGTAGTTGAGAAGGCCCTCGGGGAGGAAGCCGCGCTCGCGGTAGAGGTTGAGGTTGGCCTGCGGGTCGCGCTTGGAGAGCTTCTTGTTGCCCTCGCCCATCACGTACGGGAGGTGGCCGAAGGCCGGGATCTCCTTGGCCACACCCAGCTCGATCAGGGCCCGGTAGAGGGCG
Source organism: Streptomyces sp. bgisy130 (assembly GCF_057708345.1). NCBI lineage: Bacteria > Bacillati > Actinomycetota > Actinomycetes > Kitasatosporales > Streptomycetaceae > Streptomyces > Streptomyces sp. bgisy130. The sequence continues at coordinate 217,821 of NZ_JBYISA010000012.1, read as the reverse complement.
ATCTGGCGGGGGGTGGAGGAGAGCAGGTCCTCGCCGCGCAGGACGTGGGTGATCCCCATCAGGGCGTCGTCGACCGGGTTGACCAGGGTGTACAGCGGGGCGCCGTTGGCGCGGACGATGCCGTAGTCCGGGACGTTCTCCGGGGTGAAGGTCAGCTCGCCGCGCACCAGGTCGGTGAAGGTGATCGGCGCGTCGGGCATCCGGAAGCGGACGATGGAGGTGCGGCCCTCGGCGTCGTACGCGGCCTTCTGCTCGGCGCTGAGCTCGCGGCACTTGCCGTCGTAGCCGGAGGGCTTGCCGGCCTTGCGGGCGGCGTCGCGGCGCTCGTCGAGCTCCTCGGTGGTGCAGTAGCAGTGGTAGGCGTGGCCGGCGGCGAGGAGCTTGTCGGCGAGGTCCTTGTAGAGGTCCATGCGCTGCGACTGGCGGTACGGCGCGTGCGGGCCGCCGACCTCGGGGCCCTCGTCCCAGTCAAAGCCGAGCCAGTGGAACGACTCCAGCAGCTGCTGGTAGGACTCTTCGGAGTCGCGGGCCGCGTCGGTGTCCTCGATCCGGAAGACCAGGGTGCCCTTGTTGTGCCGTGCGTAGGCCCAGTTGAACAGGGCGGTACGGATCAGGCCGACATGGGGGTTACCGGTCGGGGAGGGACAGAAACGGACGCGGACGGGGGTCGCGTTAGCCACGCTTGATCACCTTGTTGGTGAGAGTGCCGATGCCTTCGATGGTGACGGCGACCTCGTCGCCGACGTTGAGGGGGCCGACCCCGGCCGGGGTGCCCGTGAGGATGACGTCGCCGGGGAGCAGGGTCATCGCCTCGGTGATGTGGACGATCAGGTCCTCCACCGGGCGGACCATGTCGCTGGTGCGGCCGAGCTGGCGCTGTTCGCCGTTGACCGTGCACTGGATGGCGAGGCCGGCGGCGATGTCGGCCGGGTCCAGCCCGGTCTCGACCCAGGGGCCGAGCGGGCAGGAGCTGTCGAAGCCCTTGGCCCTGGCCCACTGCGCCTCGCGCTGCTGCACATCGCGGGCGGTGACGTCGTTGGCGCAGGTGTAGCCGAGGATCACGTCCTTGACGCGCTCGCGGGGCACCTCACGGCACATCCGGCCGATGACGACGGCGAGCTCCGCCTCGTGGTGCACCTCCTGGGAGAAGGAGGGGTACGCGATGGGGTCACCGGGGCCGATCACCGAGGTGGACGGCTTGAAGAAGGTGACCGGGACGTCCGGGACGGTGTTGCCCAGCTCGGCGGCGTGTTCGGCGTAGTTGCGGCCGATCGCGACGACCTTGTTGGGGAGGACCGGCGGCAGCAGCCGGACCTTGTCGAGGGGGACCTTCTGGCCCGAGCGCTCGAATTCCGCGAAGGGATGCCCCTTGATGACGTCGAGTTCGCCGCCTTCGAGGACGCCGAAGCCGACGTTGCCGTCGATGGAGAATCTTGCGATGCGCACGGGTTGCCGTTGCCCCTCATTGATCACTGGCCGGAGTTGACACTCCAGGCTATCGCGGGGCTGCTGCCGTTCCGCCGCTGATTACGCCGGGACGCCCTGCTCGGGAGCGGTCATCAGGACCGTACGGCGGGGGTTGGCGGTCTGGGCCGGCAGGTCGACGGTGTGCTCCGGGGCCTCGGTGCCGAGCTCCTCGGCGTCGGTGAGGTGGGCCAGGGTGGTGCGCCGCGGGTTGGCTATGTTGCGGAACATCATCGTCGTCTTCACTGCTGCATGCCTCGCGTCATCGGAGTGGGGATAAGGGCTTGCGGAAAGCTGCCTTGTCATTCTCGGCAACTGTGTAAAGCGTCAGGCTAAGCGCGCTATTCCCTGCGATGCGCAGGGGGACTCAATGATCTTCCTGTGAGTTTGCTCACGAACTGTGCGACAAATGCCGCATTTTCCATGATCAACAACCCTGGGCGAATCGGACAATGGCGGATTGAAGTGCACGTTCCGCTCCCGATCACCGCACCTGGGACAGCCTGGAGGGGCGGCCGACTCGCGGATAAAAGTCCGTTATCGACGGTGAAATCTTCGACACGTCGTAACGCCTTCCATACATTGCGTCACCCAAGTCACAGTGCGGGACTCCGCTCTTGTTGGAGATCCTGCACTGTGCTGGAATTCCACGGACCGCCGCATGTTTGAGCCGGCGCGCAGGGCGCAACGAAGCGCCGCGCGGCGGTGCCGTCCGCTCCGATCGAGAGGGCAGCCCGCCGGTCATCACGACCGCCATGGGGGGACTTTGCGGTCCCCATACGACTCGACACCGTCCCGCCGAGGTGGGACGCCTGGTCCAGAGGTTGCGACGCTAGTGCAGGGACGTTTCAAGAGGGATGGCAGCGCTGCGGCGGACCCGGAGCTGCGCGGCGGAACCGACCGCGCCTCCTCGCCCCAGCGCGCCCAGGGCAACGGTTCCGCCGGGGGCAGCACACTGCCCGTCGACGGGGGCGGCCAGGCGCCGGGCAATGACGCCGCGGACAGCGGTAAGCCCAAGGCGTCGAAGGGGGCCAGTGGCCCCGGGTCGCGAATAGCACTGCGCAACTGGCGCATCAGCACCCGTCTGGTCTCCCTGCTCGCGCTTCCCGTGGTCGCCGCGACCACGCTGGGCGGTATGCGCATCGGCACGTCGCTGGAGAACATCGACCAGCTCGACAAGATGCAGCTGCTCACCGAGATGACCCGGCAGGCGACCGAGCTCGCCGACGCGTTGCAGGTGGAGCGGGACAAGTCGGCCGGTCCGCTGGCCGGCAGCGGGAACGCCAAGGACGACGCCAACGTCGTCGCGCCCCGCGAGGCGACCGACCGCGCCCGGCTGTCGTTCAACCAGGCCACCGATGACATCCGGGGCCAGGACGCCACGATGACCGGTGTCCGGGCGACCGTCCTGGAGATCACCCGACAGCTCAACACCCTCAACGAGATCCGCAACAACGCCTACAAGGACACGGACAACTCGACCCGGACGGTCACCAGCTACAACCAGCTGATCAACTCGCTGCTGTCGCTCTCCCAGGACATGGCCCAGGCGACCAGCAACCCGGAGATGATCCGCAGTACCCGTGCGCTGGCGGCGTTCTCGTCGGCCAAGGAGTACGCGTCGATCCAGCGCGCCCTGGTCAGTGCCGGCCTCGCCCACGAGGGCGGCCCGCAGCTGTCCTCCAACGACCGGCTGGCCGGCCGTAACGCGGAGAACAACGAGAAGGCGGCCCGCGACCGCTTCTCGCAGATCTACACCAGCAACGGGGAGAACAGCGCCGGCGCGCTCACCCGTGGTCTGGACGGCAACAACGACGAGATCAAGGCCGCGGTGGCCTTCGCGCACCGCGCCTTCGCCAGCGGTTCCGGCATCCGCAGCCAGGACTACCGGTACCTCGACTGGTACGACTCCGACACCGTCAAGATCGACGAGATGTCGCGGATCGAGACCACGCTGCTCTCCGAGATGGAGCAGAAGTCCCGCGAGCTGCGCAACGAGGCGACCCAGTCCGCGATCGTCAGCGGTGCGCTGATCCTGCTCGTCCTCGGTGTCTCGCTGGTCGGCGCGTTCGTCGTGGCCCGGTCCATGGTCCGCTCGCTGCGCCGGCTCCAGGACACCGCGCAGCGGGTCGCCCAGGACCGGCTGCCCGAGCTGGTCAAGCAGCTGTCCGAGTCCGACCCGCAGGACGTCGACACCTCCGTCGAGTCCGTCGGTGTGCACAGCCGGGACGAGATCGGCCGGGTGGCCGCGGCCTTCGACGACGTGCACCGCGAGGCGGTCCGCCTCGCCTCCGAGCAGGCGCTGCTGCGGGGCAACGTCAACGCGATGTTCACCAACCTCTCGCGCCGTTCCCAGGGCCTGATCCAGCGTCAGCTCTCGCTGATCTCCGAACTGGAGTCCCGCGAGGCCGACCCGGACCAGCTGTCCTCGCTCTTCAAGCTCGACCACCTCGCCACCCGCATGCGCCGTAACGGTGAGAACCTCCTGGTCCTCGCCGGTGAGGAGCCGGGGCGCCGGTGGACGCGGCCGGTGCCGCTGGTCGACGTGCTCCGTGCCGCCGCCTCCGAGGTGGAGCAGTACGAGCGGATCGAGCTCAACGCCGTACCGCAGACCGAGGTCGCCGGCCGGGTCGTCAACGACCTCGTGCACCTCCTCGCCGAGCTGCTGGAGAACGCCACCTCGTTCTCCTCCCCGCAGACCAAGGTCAAGGTCACCGGTCACGCGCTGCCCGACGGCCGGGTGCTGGTCGAGATCCACGACACCGGTATCGGCCTGTCCCCCGAGGACCTGTCGGCGATCAACGAGCGGCTGGCCAGCCCGCCGACCGTGGACGTCTCGGTCTCCCGGCGGATGGGGCTGTTCGTGGTCGGCCGGCTGTCCCTGCGGCACGGCATCCGTATCCAGCTGCGGCCCTCCGACTCCGGCGGCACCACCGCGCTGGTCATGCTGCCGGTCGATGTCGCCCAGGGCGGCAAGAAGCCGGCGCCCAGCAGCGCCAAGGGCGGCGGCGACCACGGCGGCACGCCGTCCAGCCGGCTCGCGGGGCTCCAGCCGCGCGGTCAGGTCGGTTCGGGCCCGTCGGCCGGCGGGCGTCCCGCGCTGCCCGGCCGCGGCGGCCCCGGCGGCGGTGCGCCCGGCGCCTTCGGTGCCCCGGCGCCCTCCGGCCGTACGGCCCCGCCCGGTGCGGGCTCGCCCGGCGCCCCGGCGCAGGGCGGCGACGCCCGCCCGGCCGCCGGCCGTCCCGCCGGCTCGCGTCCCTCGCTGCCCACCCGCGGCGCGGACAGCGGCCCGGCGCCCACGGTCGCCCCGCCGACCGGCGCCCCGCGCCGCGAGGAGCGTCCGCAGCTGCCCGCCCGTGGCCCCGCGGCCGAACTGCCCAGCGGTCCGCCCGCCGGCGGTCAGGGCGGCGGCCAGGGCACTCAGCAGCCCGGCGGTACGAGCTGGGGCGCGCGCCGTGACCGCGGTGGCTCCGACGACTGGCCGCTGACGCCCCGCGAGACGCAGGAGCGGCCGCGCGGCCACGAGGAGCCGGAGACCACCGGCAGCTTCGAGCGGCCCACACCGCCGAGCGGCGGCCCCGGTGACACCGCGGCGTTCGCCCGTCCCGACTTCAACGGTCCGCCGCCCACCGCGGACAGCGCCCCGCGCGGCCCCCGCCCGCAGGACGCGCGTCCGGCCGGCCAGGGTGCGGGCAACAACGGCCCCGCCGACACCGGGCAGTTCCCGATGCCGGACGGCAACACGGGCCAGTACGAGACCGGTCGCTACGACACGGGCCAGTACCAGCGGCCCGAGAGCGACACCGGTCAGTACCAGCGGCCCGACAGCGACACCGGCCAGTACGACACCGGCCAGTTCGAGACCGGCCAGTACCAGCGGCCGGACGCCGACCGGGCCGCGTACGCCGACGAGTCGCAGGGCACCGGGCAGTTCCCGGTGCAGCGGCCGCAGGACAGCGGTGCGCCGTCCGCCGATGTGCTCGGTGACGCGGACGCCGGTCCCGGTGACGGCCGTACGCCGATCTTCGACACCATCGAGTCCAACTGGTTCAACCACCCGGCGGCCGCCGCTGCCGGGGTACCGCCCCAGGGCGACGCCGAGCCCGAGGCACCGCGGCCGCCCCGCCGCCAGGCCGCACCGGACGCCCCGCAGCGCGGCGAGGCACGCACCGGCGTGCGCGGCGAGGCACCGGTCAACGGTGCGCGCGGCACGGCGCCGGCCGAGGCCGCCAGCCAGTGGCGCAGCTCGCCGAACGACGAGACGTGGCGGCAGGCGGAGCAGATCCGCCAGCCCGCCGCGGGCGGTATCACCACCTCCGGGCTGCCCCGCCGGGTCCCGCGCGCGAACCTCGTCGCGGGCACCGCGCAACAGCAGCAGTCGACCCAGAGCGGTCCCCAGGTCTCGCGTGCGCCCAGTGACGTGCGCGGGCGGCTGACCAATCTCCGTCGGGGTATTCAGCAAGGCCGAGAGGCCGGGACGTCGTCCACCGGCACGCACGGCGTTGTCGATCCCACTCACCAGCAGGAGCGTTAGTTGAGTCCGATGAGCCAGGCGGCGCAGAACCTGAACTGGTTGATCACCAACTTCGTGGACAACACCCCCGGGGTGTCGCACACGGTGGTGGTCTCCGCGGACGGTCTGCTCCTCGCCATGTCCGAGGGCTTCCCCCGTGACCGTGCCGATCAGTTGGCGGCGGTGGCCTCCGGCCTGACCTCGCTGACCTCCGGCGCGTCCCGCATCTTCGAGGGCGGGACGGTCAACCAGACCGTGGTGGAGATGGAGCGTGGCTTCCTCTTCATCATGTCCGTCTCCGACGGATCGTCGCTGGCCGTGCTGGCGCACCCCGAGTGCGACATCGGCCTGGTCGGCTACGAAATGGCTCTGCTGGTCGACCGCGCGGGGACGGTGCTGACACCGGATCTGCGCGCCGAACTTCAGGGCAGCCTGCTGCACTGAACGGCGCCCGCAGCGCCGCTCCGTACAGCACCAACCATCCATGTGCCGCACCCCCCACCGGCCCAACATCAGTTGTCCCGCCCGGAGGACCCATGACCCCGCCACCTGCCACTTCCGGCCCGTACGGCGCCTACAGCCAAGCGCCGTACGGGAACGAAGGTGACCAGCCGCTGGTGCGCCCGTACGCCATGACCGGAGGCCGGACCCGGCCGCGCTACCAGCTCGCCATCGAGGCGCTGGTCAGCACGACCGCCGACCCCTCCCAGGTGCCCGGGCTGCTGCCCGAGCACCAGCGGATCTGCCACCTGTGCCGTGAGGTGAAGTCGGTCGCCGAGGTCTCCGCGCTGCTGCACATCCCGCTGGGTGTGGCGCGGATTCTGGTCGCGGACCTGGCGGAAGCCGGGATGGTGGCGATCCACCAGCCGGGCGGCAGCGGTGAAGCCGGTGGCACGCCAGACGTGACCTTGCTCGAGAGGGTGCTCAGTGGACTTCGCAAGCTCTGACAGCGGTTCGGACGGGACTACGGCCCGCGCCACGACCTCCGCCAAGATCGTGGTGGCGGGTGGCTTCGGCGTGGGCAAGACCACGTTCGTCGGGGCCGTCTCAGAGATCAACCCGCTGCGCACCGAGGCCGTGATGACCTCGGCCTCGGCGGGTGTTGACGATCTCAGCCACGTCCAGGACAAGACCACGACGACCGTGGCGATGGACTTCGGCCGGATCACCCTGGACCAGGACCTGATCCTGTACCTCTTCGGTACGCCGGGTCAGGACCGCTTCTGGTTCATGTGGGACGACCTGGTGCGCGGCGCGATCGGCGCGGTGGTCCTGGTCGACACCCGCCGTCTCGCCGACTGCTTCCCGGCCGTCGACTACTTCGAGAACAGCGGACTGCCGTTCGTCATCGCCCTCAACGGCTTCGAGGGGTACCAGCCCCACACGCCGGACGAGGTCCGTGAGGCGCTCCAGATCGGCCCGGGGACGCCGATCATCGCCACCGACGCCCGGCATCGCAACGAGGCCAAGAGCGCGCTCATCACGCTCGTGGAGCACGCGCTGATGGCCCGGCTCCAGTAGCCCGTCGCCACCGGCCCGCCGCCATTCGGCGCGGGCCGCGCGGCAGTTGTCAGGGGCGGGGGCGCGTCCCCCTGCCCCGGACCGGATTACGGCATCCCTGAGTCGATCTGTGTCCTTCGACACGCCCACAATTTTGCTTCATAACGTTTCGACAGTGAATCAGCAGGGTTTCGACACCCCGCGCGCATGCCCGGCTTCGCTGCGCTCACAATTCTCCTGCATTTTGGCGCGGCTCGCCCTTAACGCCCCTTTTATCTCGGGCCCTTTAGCGCCTGCTCCCGCTTTACCCAGTGTTTGGAACGCACCGCCCTGACGTGCTGAAATTCGCTGAACTCCGGAGTAGGAACGCCCAGAAGAAGCGGCACAGCAAGTCAGTGCCGGCGCCGAGAGGTTGTTGGTCGAGTGAGGCGAAGCAAGGCGAGCCCCGAGCCGCAGGAATCGCGGCGGGGCAACTTCACACCGCCGCCCAGAGGTGGCCTACCGGCTTCCGACGCGCCCGAAAATTCGGTCGCGAAGCCTCCGGTCAGTGGCGGAAAGTACTCCCCGCGCAACTGGCGCGTGGCGACCCGCCTGAACGCCATTCTGCTGATCCCCGTAATCCTCGCCCTGATCTTCGGCGGGCTGCGGGTGGACAGTTCGTTCGCCACCTGGCAGGAAGCCCAGGACGCGGAGAACACCGCGAAGCTGGTCCGTGCGTCGCTCACCTACAGCAACGCCCTGCTCGACGAGCGGGACCGCACCGCGGCGCCGCTGTTGAAGGGCAAGAAGGACGACCCGGCCGTGCAGGGCGCGCGGGACGCCACCGACGCCGCCGCCGAGAAGTTCCACCAGGCCGCCAAGGCCATGCCGGACAAGCCGGGCCTCAAGCGCCGCCTCGCCGCGTTCGAGAAGTCCGAGCCCAAGCTCCAGCAGCTGCGCCAGGCCGCCTACACCTCCAAGCTGCGCGGTGTGCAGACCGAAGAGGGCTATGTCGAGGTCCAGCACCCGCTGATGGAGTTCGCCAACGAACTCGGCCTGGGCACCGGCAACATCACCTCCTACGGCCGTACCGTCTACGCCGTCGCGCTGGCCAAGGCCGCCGTGTCGCTCCAGCGGTCCATCGGCACCCACCTCCTGGTCGACCCGGCGTCCCCGCAGGGCGGCAAGGAGCACAAGCTTCAGCTGACCGCCTTCGCGTCGTACCGCTACCTGGAGGGCATCGCCATCGGCGAGTACACCTCCGGCGGTACGCCCGAGGATGTCGAGCGCCTCAAGACGGACGGCGCGTCGCTCAAGCAGGCCGCGCAGCAGAAGATCGCGCGGGCGAAGGAGCAGGCGCAGGCCGCCGGCCGGCCGTTCCGCGCCCCGCCGTCCATCGACCAGATGGGCACCCTGATCGTCTCCGGCGCCGCGCCCGAGACGCTGGGCGCGCGGGGCCTCACCTCCGACACCTACTTCGCGGCCGCCACCGGCAAGTTCGACATGTACCGGTCCATCGAGAAGGACCTGTCGGACAAGGCCGTGAACGAGGCGGCGCAGATTTCCAACGACGCCCGCCAGTCGACCTTCATCGACTCCGGCATCGTGCTCGCCGCGCTGATCATCGCCTTCGTCGTGGCCGGTCTGATGGCCCGCCGGATGAGCCGCAACATGCGCCAGCTGCGCACCGCCGCCTTCGGCATCGCCGAGCAGCGGCTGCCGATGCTGGTCGACCAGCTCTCGCGGACCGACCCGGGCCGGGTCGACACCCGGGTGACGCCCATCCCGATCTCCACCACCGACGAGATCGGCGAGGTCGCCCGCGCCTTCGACCAGGTGCACCGCGAGGCCGTCCGGCTCGCCGCCGAGCAGGCGCTGCTGCGGGGCAACGTCAACGCGATCTTCACCAACCTCTCCAGCCGCAACCAGGGTCTGATCGAGCGCCAGTTGGAGCTGATCACCGACCTGGAGAACAACGAGGCGGACCCGGACCAGCTGGAGAGCCTCTTCCGGCTCGACCACCTGGCCACCCGTATGCGGCGCAACGGCGAGAACCTCCTCATCCTCGCGGGCGAGGAGCCCGGCCGCCGCTGGAACCAGCCGGTGCCGCTGGTCGACGTCCTGCGGGCGGCGATCAGTGAGGTCGAGTCCTACGAGCGCATCGACCTCACCGGCGTCCCCGAGAGCGAGATCCACGGCACCGCCGTGACCGACCTCGTGCACCTGCTGTCCGAGCTGCTGGAGAACGCCACCACGTTCTCCTCCCCGCAGACCAAGGTGCGGGTGGCCGCGACCCGGCTGCCCGACGGCCGGGTGATGATCGAGATCCACGACAAGGGCATCGGGCTCACCCCCGAGGACTTCGCGGACATCAACCACAAGCTGGCGAACCCGCCGAGCGTGGATGCCGCGATCTCCCAGCGCATGGGCCTGTTCGTGGTCGGCCGGCTGGCCGACCGGCACGGGATCCGGGTACAGCTGCGCCCCTCCGGCGAGCAGGCGGGCACCACCTCGCTGGTCATGCTGCCCGAGGCGATCACCCACGGTGGTGGCGGCGACGAGCAGTTCGACGACGACTTCACGGTCTCCCGGATCGTGCCGGAGCAGCAGCAGCACACGGCGTACGAGAACCAGCAGCGCACCGCCGCCGAGCTGGGCTTCGACGACAGCCGCTACGGCCGGCCGGACTCCGGTGACCTGGACATGGTGGGCCGCTCGCTGGTCCGCGAGGAGCGCCGGGCCGCACTGGAGGCCCAGACGTCCGGTGAGCCGGCGCCCGGGTACCAGCAGGACGAGCGTCCGCTCTTCCGTGACGAGGTGCCCTCCGGCGGCGCGTACCAGGACTACCCGGCCCAGACATATGCGGAAGCCGATCAACCGCTCTACGGCGACCGGTCGCACGGTGCCCACGCGTTCGGCGACCCCGGCTTCGCGGAGACCACCGGCCAGCAGCCCTTCGGCTCCCACGAGGCGGCACAGCCGGGCGAATGGCCCGAACGCCCTGCATTCGAGGGCTACTTCGGGACCGAAGCGGAATCTGACCGGAATACAACTGCCGCTCCCGCTGACGCCGCTGAGCGCGTACCATTCCAGCGTCCGGGCCCCACACCGAGCGATGCCCCCTCGCTGACGGACGCCGGCCTTCCGCGCCGCGGAGGCCGCGACCAGCAAGCACCGCAGGTGCAAGAGCAGCGGAGCGCGCCGGAGACCGGCCAGGACGGCTCCGACTGGCGCAGCTCCAACGACGAGCGGTGGGAGCGGGCGGAGCAGCTGCGCGAGCCGAAGGCGGGCGGAGTCACCTCTTCCGGCCTCCCCCGGCGGGTGCCCAAGGCCAACCTGGTCGAAGGTGCCGCGGAGCAGACCCCGCAGGGCGGCCCCCAGGTCTCCCGCGCCCCGGAGGACGTCCGCGGCAGGCTGAGTAACCTGCGCCGCGGCGTCCAGCAGGGACGCAACGTCGGTACGGACCCCTCCGGGGTCCCCCAGAATGACCAACAGGGCTTCGGCCCCGGCAGCACCTACGATCAGGAGCGTTAGTGTGAGCCCGATGAGCCAGGCGGCGCAGAATCTGAACTGGTTGATCACCAACTTCGTGGACAACACCCCTGGGGTGTCCCACACGGTCGTGGTCTCCGCGGACGGTCTCCTCCTCGCCATGTCCGAGGGGTTCCCTCGTGACAGAGCCGATCAGTTGGCGGCGGTGGCCTCCGGCCTGACGTCGCTGACCTCCGGCGCGTCCCGCATCTTCGAGGGCGGTAGCGTCAACCAGACCGTGGTGGAGATGGAGCGTGGCTTCCTCTTCATCATGTCCGTCTCCGACGGATCGTCGCTGGCCGTGCTGGCGCACCCCGAGTGCGACATCGGCCTGGTCGGCTACGAGATGGCCCTTCTGGTCGACCGCGCGGGGACGGTACTGACGCCGGATCTGCGCGCCGAGCTTCAAGGAAGTCTTCTCAACTAAAAGACAGGCAGTGCGTTTCCCGCCACCGCGCCTTATGGTTCGGTGGCGCGACCGGCGTCAGACAGGCAAGTTGGAGGAGGAGACGTGGCAACGCCCCCGAGCGGATACCCGTACGGTTCCGGACAGGAGTCCGGGCCTGTGGGCGAGACCCATAACAACCGCTTCAACTTCCCGTCTGCGCCGAGCCGCCGGCCGCAGCGGCCCCCGCAGCAACAGCCCCGGCCGTACGACTCCCAGCCGTACGAGCCGCCGGTGTACGACCAGCCCCAGGCACCGCGCATCCAGCCGGTGCAGCCGCAACGGCGCGCGCCCGAGCCCGCCTCCACCGGCGGCACCAACAACTCGCTGGTGCGCCCGTACGCCATGACCGGAGGCCGGACCCGGCCGCGCTACCAGCTCGCCATCGAGGCGCTGGTCAGCACGACCGCCGACCCCGCCAAGCTGCAAGGCCAGCTGCCGGAGCACCAGCGCATCTGCCACCTCTGCCGTGAGATCAAGTCAGTAGCCGAGATCTCCGCGCTTCTCTCCATTCCCCTCGGCGTCGCCCGGATCCTCGTCGCCGACCTGGCAGAGGCCGGACTCGTCGCCATCCATCAGCCCGGCGGGGACGAGACCGCCGGCGGACAGCCAGATGTGACACTGCTCGAAAGGGTGCTCAGTGGACTTCGCAAGCTCTAGCGGTGCAGCCCGCTCCACCACCTCCGCGAAAATCGTGGTGGCGGGCGGCTTCGGCGTGGGCAAGACCACGTTCGTCGGGGCCGTCTCAGAGATCAATCCGCTGCGTACCGAAGCCGTGATGACCTCCGCCTCGGCGGGGATCGACGACCTCACGCACGCGCCGGACAAGACGACCACGACCGTGGCGATGGACTTCGGCCGGATCACCCTGGACCAGGACCTGATCCTGTACCTCTTCGGTACGCCGGGTCAGGACCGCTTCTGGTTCATGTGGGACGACCTGGTCCGCGGCGCGATCGGCGCCGTCGTACTGGTCGACACCCGCCGTCTCGCCGACTGCTTCCCCGCGGTCGACTACTTCGAGAACAGCGGACTGCCGTTCGTCATCGCCCTCAACGGCTTCGACGGCCACCAGCCGTACACGCCCGACGAGGTGCGTGAGGCGCTCCAGATCGGCCCGGACGCGCCGATCATCATCACCGACGCGCGGCACCGCAGCGAGGCCAAGAGCGCGCTCATCACGCTCGTGGAGCACGCACTGATGGCGCGGCTGCGCTAGCGGGACGCGTCCGGGCCCCCCGTGCCCGCACGCGCGCAACGACGAAAGGCCCCCACACCGTTGAGGTGCGGGGGCCTTCGTCGTCCCAGGAGCCCGTACGCGCCGGTCCACGGCCCCCTGGGACGGCTTCCCGGCGTCAGCGGCGCCCGGGGCACTCCTTCCACGCGAAGTGGTACAGGGTGTTGATGCTGCCGTCGGTGGAGTCCATGGCCATGTAGCTGGTGGCCTTGGGGTCCGCCGACTTGCCGTCCACCCTCAACTCGGTGTTGATGTTGAAGTACCGCTCCTCGCCGCAGGGTGCGTACACCAGCGCGTCGATGTCGGTCTCGTCCGAGGTCTGCCAGTTGGTGTCGTAGGGCCCGGTGAAGCTGTGGCTCTTCCGGGTCGTCTGCTGCTGGCCCTGGAAGTAATACCCGGCCGTCTCCAGCCCCTTGGCCCCCGGCGCCAGGGAGGCGTAGCCCCGGTAGTCGGCCCGGGCGATGGCGTACGTGAAGCCCTGCGGGACATGCACGTTCAGCGCGATCTGGCAGTTCTTGCGGGAGTCGGTGGGCTTGCTGCCGCCGCCCGCCTGGGCGAGGTATTCGCTGTACGTGACGGTGAAGGCCGTGTTGTCGGGCGCGATGGCCACTGCGGCGCTGCCGGGTCTGCACCCCGAGCCGTTGACCGTGGCGACGGTAATGGTGATCTTGCCGGTCGGCGGGTCGTCGCCGAACCGGGCGGTGGTGGTGGGGGATGCCGATCCGGCGAGGAGCAACGATGCCACTGCGGCACCAGCACTGAGCGTGCTGAGCATGGGCTTTTCCTTCCGGTCGTCCTAGGCCCGCGACGCGGGAACACCAGGAGAAGGGATGACGAGCGCATGCCAGCATGGGGAGCACCGCTTGAACAGCTCTGCTCCCCAGGGTTGGGGCGAACCTACGCCTTGATCCGGACACCCCATGCCAAACCGGAACACGGTGGGTTGCGCGCCGTTCGCCTCCTGTTTGTGGGTGGCGGGTCGGAGGGGACGCCCGGTACCCCGTCCTCGGCGCGGGCGACGCGGCTCCCAGAGGTAAGGCACCCCGGCGTTTGCTCCGGTCCTGCGGGCGGGGCACCGGACATCCACACAAACAGGGGCGCGGGGAACTGCGCGCCCAGCCACAACGGCACCCGCAGCCAAACAAGGGACCCCGCAAAAACGGGGCCCCAAGTCGGCGCAATCAGCGAAGCGTCACCGCTGCCAGCTGGTAGCCCCATGGAAGCCACTCTGCCGCTCCAGCCGCCGCCAACGGGCGGCCGTCGCGCGGGGACGCGCAGGCGCGGCCGGCCGATGCGCGGCGCGGGCCAGCAGGACAGCGGTCAGGGCGGCGAGCTCTTCCTCGCTGGCCTGGCCCTTCTCCACGCGGATGGGATCGGTGCGGTGGGCAGGATTCACGGTGTCTTCTCCGTCGTCGCGGTGGGCGTGGTGCCGGTGGCGGGTGCGGTGGGTGGCTACTGGGGCGGGTTGCCGTGCTTACGGGCCGGCAGGTCCGCATGCTTGGTGCGCAGCATCTCCAGGGCGCGGATGAGCACATGGCGGGTCTCGGCGGGGTCGATGACGTCGTCGACCAGGCCGCGCTCGGCCGCGTAATAGGGGTGCATCAGCTCGGACTTGTACTCCTTGACCATGCGCACCCGCATGGCCTCGGAGTCGTCCGCCTCGGCGATCTGCTTGCGGAAGATGACGTTGGCGGCGCCCTCGGCGCCCATCACCGCGATCTCGTTGGTGGGCCAGGCGTAGGTGAGGTCGGCGCCGATGGACTGCGAGTCCATGACGATGTAGGCACCGCCGTACGCCTTGCGCAGGACGAGGGAGATCCGCGGGACGGTGGCGTTGCAGTAGGCGTAGAGCAGCTTGGCGCCGTGCCGGATGATGCCGCCGTGCTCCTGGTCGACGCCGGGCAGGAAGCCAGGCACGTCCAGGAAGGTGACGATCGGGATGTTGAAGGCGTCGCACATCTGGACGAAGCGGGCGGCCTTCTCGGACGCCTCGATGTCCAGCACACCGGCCAGCGACTGCGGCTGGTTGGCGATGATGCCCACCACGCGGCCGTCGAGCCGGGACAGCGCGCAGATGATGTTGGTCGCCCAGCGCTCGTGGACCTCGAGGTACTCGCCGTCGTCGACGATCTCCTCGATGACCTTGCGCATGTCGTACGGGCGGTTGCCGTCGGCCGGGACCAGGTCGAGCAGCGCGTCACCGGAGCGGTCGGCGGGGTCCTCGCAGGGCACCGTCGGCGGGTTCTCGCGGTTGTTCGCGGGCAGCAGCGAGAGGAGGTAGCGGACCTCCTCCAGACAGGTGGCCTCGTCGTCGTAGGCGAAGTGCGCCACGCCGGAGGTCTCGGCGTGCACATCGGCGCCGCCCAGGCCGTTCTGGGTGATCTCCTCGCCGGTCACCGCGCGCACCACGTCGGGGCCGGTGATGAACATCTGCGAGGTCTCGCGGACCATGAAGACGAAGTCCGTCAGGGCGGGGCTGTAGGCGGCGCCGCCCGCGCACGGGCCGAGCATGACGGAGATCTGCGGGATGACCCCGCTCGCCTTGGTGTTGCGCTGGAAGATGCCGCCGTAGCCGGCGAGCGCGGAGACGCCCTCCTGGATACGGGCGCCGGCGCCGTCGTTCAGCGAGACCAGCGGCGCACCGGCCTGGATGGCCATGTCCATGATCTTGTGGATCTTGGTGGCGTGCGCCTCGCCCAGCGCGCCGCCGAAGATCCGGAAGTCGTGCGCGTAGGTGAAGACGGTCCGGCCGTGGACGGTGCCCCAGCCGGTGATCACGCCGTCGGTGTAGGGCTTCTTCGCCTCCAGGCCGAAGCCCGTCGCCCGGTGCCGCCGCAGCGGCTCGACCTCGTTGAACGAACCCTCGTCCAGCAGCAGCTCGATCCGCTCGCGGGCCGTCAGCTTGCCCTTGGCACGCTGCGCTTCGGTGGCACGCTCGCTGGGGCCTCGCCGAACCTGCTCACGGATGGCGTGCAGTTCGGCGACGCGCCCGCGGGCGTCGTTGGCGCCGGCGGGCACATCTTCGACAGTGGTCATGCATCGACGGTACGTGGGTGAGGCGCCGCGCACCGATGTCGGTTTCGTACAACGTCGCATGCGATTTGGTGGGCAGGCAGTACAGAACCGTGCTGTACGCGCCCCGCGTCCCGGCGCCCGTTCGGGTGGCGGGCCCGTACGGCGTCTGTATGGGCCCCACAAACAGGCGCGGAGCGATGTTGTGGTGACCGGCTGGTCGGGCGGGCCGGTTTCGGTCAGCCCAGCCGCACGGTGCAGGTGTGGGTGGCGCAGCTCGTGCCGGGGGTCACGCGCAGTCGCAGGGCCCGCCCGGTGGCCAGCACCGCGATCGCCGGGTCATGGGCGAGCACCTCGCGCACCGGCCGTGACCAGGTGATCTCCAGCGTATCGCCGGTGCGCTCGGGGGCGGCGACGCACAGCCGCGCGGTGCCGCCGCGGCCCGCCGGCCACCCGCGCCGCCGCTCCCGTACCAGCACGCTCGCCGGGCCGTCGGCGGCGAGCGGCCCCGCGCGGCCCGCCCGCCAGAAATTGCCGGCGGTTACGCCGAGCGGGTCGACGGCGATCGCCTGCCGCCCCGCGTCATTGGCGAGCACGGTCAGCCAGCGCCGGTCGGCGGCCCGGGCGGCGAGCGTGCGGGGGGTGGCGCCCGGCATCAGGAGGTAGGCGTAGCAGGCGTCGGTGGGGTCGGTGCCGTGGTCGTGCCAGAGGGTGAGATAGCGGCGGGTGAACGGCTCGGTGGAGGAGGTGCTGTTGATGTCGTGCCAGGAGCCGGTGCGGGCCTCGCGCAGCGCGGTGAGGGGGGCGCCGCCGGGGAAGACATAGCCGCCGTGGCCGGCGAGGTGGGCCCAGTGGGCGCGGCGGAAGGCGGTGGTCTCCCCGAGGGTGCCGGGCTGCGGGACGCCGTCGACGGTGAGCGTCGCGGTGCCGGACTCCCCCAGGCAGCGGTTGTCGACGATGGTCTCGGCGGGCACCCCGTCGCGGGCGGTGATGCCGGCGCCCAGGCAGACGAGGCAGTCCGCGAGCGCGAACCAGGATTTCCGGGCGGTGAGGGTGGAGGCGAGGCCGCGCAGGTCCTGGCCGATGGCGGCGAAGGTGCCGTCGGTGGTGCCGCCGACCCAGCGCGCGGCGGGCTTGGGCTCGCCCCAGCCGCCGCCTTCGTTGTCGGCCAGCCGCTTGGTGGACACGGTCGTGCCGGGGAGCCGGTAGGGGTCGACGGTGGGCCAGAAGGCGTCCGTGTACTGGTCACCGCCGAAATCCGCGCCCCACCAGGCGAGCATGCCGGCACCGGTGTGCCAGCCGCGCGGGTTCTCCCCGTTGCCGTTCTCGTAGTACGCGATCCGGTCGGAGGCCATGGCCAGCCCGGCGGCCCAGCCGGGGCGGCGGTGCACGGCGCGGTCCATGGCGGGGAACAGCCGGTGGCCGACGGGTTCGGGGGCGGGGGCCGCCGGGCTGCGGGCGATCTCGCCGAGCCGGGCGAGGTCGGCGACGGGGTACTGCCGGTCGGTGAGGACCGGCAGCGTGCGGTCGCGGGCGATCCAGCCCTTGATCATGGCGTGCCAGCGGTCCCGCTCGGCGGCGCTCGCGCTGCGGGCGAGCAGCGCGACGGCGGCGATCAGCGCATGGCCGTGGTAGTGGTCGCTGCGCAGGATGTGCCGTTCGTCGCTGCGGAGGTAACCGCGGCTGATGGCGCGGCCGTTGACCATGTCCATCATCAGGCCGTTGTGGAGCAGCGGGGCCCAGGCCCGCTCGACGCTGTCGAAGATGATCTGCCGGGCCGGGTCGGTGAGCTGCCAGGACGAGCCGCCGAGCAGTGCGAACAGCCGGCCGAGGCCGTCCAGCAGGACATAGCCGTAGGTGCCGGAGTAGGCGACCCAGGTGTGCTGGACGAAGGAGCCGTCGGCGTAGAGCCCGTCGCCCTCGGTGACGTATGGGAAGACCGGGGAGAGGGCGTCGCGGGCCAGCGCGATCTTGTCGGGGGCCCGGCCGAGGACGCCGCGCAGCGCGACCACCCGGCACAGGTCGACGCGGTTGGCGCCGGTGCTGGTCCCGGTGTAGTCGCCGAGCAGGGTGTCGGGCACGAAGTGGTCGACGGCGGCCAGAGCGCGGGTGCGCAGGTCGTCGGGGAGGCCGCCGCCGTCGGGCAGCCGCTCGTCGAGGATCGCGAGGGTGTCGAGGAGGAGTCGGGGGCTGCCGATCTGCCACTCCCACCAGTTTCCGTAGCGGGTGGTGTCGGTGCGGTAGACGGTGGCTTCGAGGTGGCCGAGGCCGGTGACGAGGGCCTGGGCCAGGGCGGGGTCGCCGGTGCGGCCGGTGCCGGGCTGGGCGTAGGCATGGGCCATGGTGTGCAGCCGGCTGTAGCTCTGGGTGATGCCGGAGGGCGGGTCGTAGCGGCAGTCGGGCCAGAGGGAGCCGGCGGCCGGGCGCATGCGCGCCTGGAAGGTGCTCGCGAGGGCGCCGGTCTCCTGGAGGGCGGCGGCGTAGGGCGGGGCGGTGGGGTCGAAGCCGGTGCCCAGGGTGAGCTCGCACCAGCGGCGGCGGAGGGCGGTGAACTCGTCGGCCGGGGCGGCCGGCCCGGGGGCGGCGTGCACGGGGGCGGCCGCGAGGCCGAGCGCGCCTACGGTGGAGAGGGCGAGAAATCCTCGGCGTGACCAGACGGGCAGGGCGGGGACTGGCGACACGGTCGGTCCTCTCCAGGGCGTCAACTGAGGGGTGGCGCTGCGCACTTGGGAGTTCCCGATGGTCTAGCACGGGCCGTCGGCGCGCGGCAATGACCGCGCCGGAACGCCGACCGCCACCCGGCCGGCGGAGCCCGTTCGGACCAAGAGGTTGAATGTTGAACCAGATAGGGTTACCGTGAATCTCATTGAAGCTTAAACAAAACTTCGCGCAGACCGAGCGCACCGTCTTTGAGGAGGAGCCATGGCTCTGTTCAACCGCAAGCACACCGCCGACACCGCCGGCAACGCCCCCGCCGCCACCGCTGCCGTCCTCGACGCGGACCCCGGACTCGCGGCACTGACCGGCGACTACACCATCGACCCGGCCCACAGCACCATCGGCTTCACCGTCCGGCACGCCATGGTCACCAACGTCCGCGGCGCCTTCGGTGTGTACGAGGGCTCGCTGCACCTCGACGGGTCCGAGCCGGCCCGCTCCACCGCCTCCCTCGACGTCACGATCGCCAGCATCGACACCGGGATCGCGGACCGCGACGGCCATCTGCGCAGCGCCGACTTCTTCGACGCCGAGACCTTCCCGCTGATGACCTTCCGCAGCACCGCCGCCGAGCGCGTGGGCGGTGACCGCTACCGCCTCACCGGCGATCTGACCCTCCGGGACGTCACCAAGCCGCTCACCATCGACCTGGAGTTCCACGGCGCGGCCACCGATGTCTACGGCGCCGAGCGGGTCGGCTTCGAGGGCAGCGCCGAGATCCTGCGCTCCGACTGGGGCCTGACCTGGAACGCCGCGCTGGAGACCGGCGGCGTCATGGTCAGCGACAAGGTCAAGCTCACCTTCGACATCTCGGCCGTCAAGGCGGCCCCGGAAGCCTGAGCCCGCCGCTCCGCCCCACGACCGCGGCCCCGCGCCGGCCTCTCCCCCGAGGGCCGTGCGGGGCCGCGGTCGCGGCGTGGCCGCGGCGGTCACTCCTGCGGCTCGACCCCGGCCCGCAGCAGCCCGTACGCATAGGCATCGTCCAGCGCCTGCCAGGACGCGGCGATCACGTTCTCCGCGACCCCGACCGTGGACCACTCGCCCCGGCCGTCGCTGGTGGAGACCAGGACCCGGGTGATCGAGCCGGTGCCCAGGGCGCCCTCCAGGATGCGGACCTTGTAGTCCACCAGCTCCATGTGGGCCAGCTGCGGATAGATCCGCTCCAGCCCCACCCGCAGCGCCCGGTCGAGCGCGTTGACCGGGCCGTTGCCCTCGGCGGTGGCGACGATCCGCTCCCCCTTGGCCCACAGCTTCACGGTCGCCTCGTTGGCGTGCGTACCGTCCGGGCGGTCCTCGACGATCGCCCGCCAGGACTCCACCGTGAAGTAGCTACGCGGCCGGCCGCCCTCGGCCCGCTGGAGCTCATCGCGCAGCAGCAGCTCGAAGGACGCGTCGGCGGCCTCGTACGTATAGCCCGCCAGCTCCCGCTCCTTGACCCGCTCGACGACCCGGCCGACCAGTTCACGGTCGCCGCTCAGATCGATGCCCAGCTCCTTGCCCTTGAGCTCGATGGACGCCCGGCCGGCCATGTCGGAGACCAGCATCCGCATGCTGTTGCCGACCAGCGCCGGATCGATGTGCTGGTAGAGATCCGGGTCGACCTTGATGGCGGAGGCGTGCAGTCCGGCCTTGTGGGCGAAGGCGGAGACACCGACATAGGGCTGGTGGGTGGAGGGGGTGAGGTTGACGACCTCGGCGATGGCGTGTGAGATCCGGGTGGTCTCGGCGAGCTTGCCCTCGGGCAGCACCCGGCGCCCGTACTTGAGCTCCAGGGCGGCGACGACCGGGAAGAGATTGGAGTTGCCGACCCGCTCGCCGTAGCCGTTGGCGGTGCACTGGACGTGGGTGGCGCCCGCGTCCACCGCGGCCAGGGTGTTGGCGACGGCACAGCCGGTGTCGTCCTGGGCGTGGATGCCCAGCCGCGCCCCGGTGTCCGCGAGGACGGTCCGGACGACGGCGGTGATCTGCGCCGGGAGCATCCCGCCGTTGGTGTCGCAGAGCACCACGACATCGGCGCCGGCCTCGCTCGCGGTGCGAACGACCTGCTTGGCGTAGACGGCGTCCAGGGCATAGCCGTCGAAGAAGTGCTCACAGTCGAGGAAGACCCGGCGGCCCTGGTCGCGCAGGTACCGGACGGTGTCCCGCACCATCGCGAGGTTCTCCTCGGGGGTGGTGCGCAGCGCCAGTTCCACATGCCCGACATGGGACTTGGCGACCAGCGTGATGACCGGGGCACCGGACTCCAGCAGCGCGGCGACCTGCGGATCGTCCTCGACGCGGACCCCGGCCTTGCGGGTGGCGCCGAACGCGACCAGCTGGGCGTGCCGGAAGTCGATCTCCGCGCGGGCCCGCTGGAAGAACTCGGTGTCCCTCGGATTGGCGCCGGGCCAGCCCCCCTCGATGAAGCCGACCCCGAACTCTTCGAGATGCCGGGCGATGGTCAGCTTGTCGGCGACCGTGAGATTGATGCCCTCGCGCTGCGCGCCGTCGCGGAGCGTGGTGTCGAAGACGTGGAAGTCGTCGGACACCATGTCGGCGGGGGTGGACGAGTGGGAGTCGGGTGCGTCCGTCATGCTGGTCTGGCTCCTGTCGGGATCTCGGTCTACCGGAATAACCGGTTCCACCGCCCCTCCATGTTCCCTCGCGCTCCGCCTCCGGTGAGATGTGGGCCGGAAACGAAAAAACCTCTCGCGGGTGCGAGAGGTCTGCGCGCGGGTCTGGGACGACGGTGGCCGCGCCGTACTCGGTTCGTACGGGGCGGTCACTGCGGACCGGCGCGCCTGCTGCCAATAATCATGGCGAACGAGAGCACGGTCCGCAGTGTGCCACAACCCCGGGTGACACAGCGGAACGTCTCACGATGCGGGCGGGCCATCCTGCTGTGTGGTCCGGCCGGGCACGCCCGCCCAGCGCAGGAGCGCGGCGGTGGCCCGTGCCCGGTCCCGGGGCGCCAGCTTCTCGATGCGCGCGAGGTGGTTGGTGCGGGGGGCCAGGTAGATGTGCGCGTCCCGGCTGCCCTTGCCCGTACGGAAGGGCTCGGCCCGGGTGGGATCCATCTCGCCGTACACGAAGAGCAGCTCGCTGCCGTGGTGCCGTACCCAGCGGTCGATGTCGGGCATGGCGTCCGGCTCGAAGCGCAGCGGAATGCTGCGCGGCACATAGGTGCGCATCTCCTGGATTCCGGGGTAGCGCAGCAGTCCGGCGAGTTGCGGGGCCGCGAGCGACACATAGCCGAGCTGGGTGCCCAACTGGTAGAAGGACGCGGTGACGGGGGCCATGTGGCGGTCGGTGAAGCCCTGGAGGCTGGTCACCCCGGCGAACCAGGTGTACAGCTCGTCGCCGGCGGCGGAGGGCCCGGGGATCGCGCCGCAGTCGTCCGCTTCTTCCTTCTGCATCCAGAAGCGCATGGGCAACCCCAGCGCGGTGAGCTCCAGGGCGCGGTCGGCGCTGCCGATGGTGTGGAAGGTGTCGCCCTGGCTCGCGGCCCAGCGTGCGAGGCGGCCCGCCATCTCCGCGCGCCGGGGCCCCAGCACCGCGCGCTGCACCGCCGTGAGCGCGCTCCGGCAGGCGGGCGAGCCGACCCGCGCCAGGAAGCGGTCCTCGGCGGTGTCGTCCCGGTCGTCGGTGTTGTTGGGCGCCGAGTACGCGACGGAGCCGGCCACATCGTGCGGGTAGAAGCGCCGGTGGTAGACGGTGGCCATGCCGCCCTTGCTGCCGCCGGTGGAGATCCAGGCGGCACGGTAGAGCGTCTTGAGGGCCCGGATCAGCCGGTGGTGATCGGTCGCCGCCTGCCAGATGTCGAGTTTCGACCAGTCGGTGGGTCGGGGGCGGGAGGTGCCGAAGTACCGCTGCTCGACGCCGATCTGGTTGCCGTCCAGGATCTCGGTCGGCTCGGAACGGTACGCGGGAGCCTGGTAGTTGAGGTCGTAGCCGTTGGTGTAGAGCACCATCGGCCGGGCGGTGGACCGGTGGAGCAGCGACAGCCGCTGCTCGAAGCTGCCCCTCCCGGGGTGCCGGTGGTCGACGGGCTGGCGGTAGGTCAGCGCGAAGGAGCGGTAGCCGGCCGGGGCGGGGTTCTCCTTGACCACCCGCATCCCGGGCACGGCCGCGAGCCTTTCCCTGATGTCGTCGGCGGCGGGGCGGGAGGCGGCCGGGCGCACCGTGGCCGGCGGCGCCGTGGCCGGGTGGGCCCCGCCGGTCCGGGCCGTCGCCGTGGCCGGGGCCGCGACGGCCGAGGCCAGCAGGCCGGTGAGCAGCAGCGGCAGGCATAACTGTCTGGTGATCTTCATGCCCCCAGCCAACCAGCCGGTGCCCCACGCGCCTATCCCGGAACCGGCCCTGCCGCGGGCGGCGAAGGCCGGTTCCGGCCAGGACGGGCGGTCCTCAGTCGGCGGCCGGCTCCCCCACCCGCGCCCGTTCGGCTCCCGTGCCCTCGTCCTGCTTGCCGACCCGGTGCAGATCGATGGACCGGGTCTCGCGCATGGTGATGTAGACGATCAGCGAGACCGCGGCGCAGCCGGCGACGTACCAGTAGTAGCCGGACTCGATGCCGCCTTCCTTGAACCACAGGGCGACATACTCCGCGGTACCGCCGAACAGCGCGTTGGCGATGGCGTACGGCAGGGCCACCCCCAGCGCACGGATGCCGGTCGGGAACAGTTCGGCCTTCACACAGGCGTTGATCGAGGTGTAGCCGGTGACGACGACCAGGGCGAGCAGCGAGAGCCCGAGGGCGGGCCAGAAGCTGCCGGCGTGCTGGAGCAGCGTCATGATCGGCACGGTCAGGAACGTCGAGCCGACCGCGAAGGTGATCAGCAGCGGACGGCGGCCGATCCGGTCGGACAGCTTTCCGGCGAGCGGCTGGATGCACATGAAGATGAACAGGGCGCAGAAGCTGACCAGGGAGGCGGTCGGCTTGGGCAGACCGGCGCTGCCCGAGAGGTACTTGGTGAGATAGGTCGTGTACGTGTAATACGCGACCGTGCCGCCCATGGTGAGCGCGATGACCAGGAACGCCTCGCGCTTGTGGGCCAGCAGCGCCTTGAGGGTGCCGCGGGCCGGGTCGGCGTGGGCGCTGTCGTCCCCGGCGTACACCTCGGTCTCCAGCATGTTGCGGCGCAGATAGAAGACGATGGCGGCGCCCAGCGCACCGATGATGAACGGGATCCGCCAGGCCCAGCTGTGCAGGGCGTCCTCGGACAGGGTGCGCTGCAGCACGATCTGGAGGCCGAGGCCGAGCAGCTGGCCCGCGGTCATCGAGACGTACTGGAAGCTGGAGGCGAAGCCGCGGCGGCCGGGCGCGGAGGCCTCGGTGAGGTAGGTCGCGCTGGCCGCGTACTCCCCGCCGACCGAGAGTCCCTGGAGCATCCGCGCGATGAGCAGCACGGCGACTCCGCCGTAGCCCGCGACCCCGTAGGTGGGCGCGACGGCGATCAGGACCGCCGAGGCGGACATCAGGGTGACCGTCAGTGTGAGTGCGGCCTTGCGGCCCTTGCGGTCGCCGACCCGGCCGAGCACCCATCCGCCCACCGGGCGCATGAAGAAGCCCACCGCGAAGATCCCCATGGTGTTCATGAGGTTCGCGGTGTCATTCCCCTTGGGGAAGAACGAATCCGCGAAGTAGACCGCGAAACTGGCGTACACGAACCAGTCGAACCACTCGACCATGTTGCCGGCCGAGCCGACCCAGATCTTCTTCCATTGCTCTCGTCCCATAGCCGGTTACGGTCGCGGACCCGGGGGCCCGCGACAAGGGCGCGAGCGGCAACGATCGGAGGTACTTACGTGCCTTGTGGTCACCGGCGCGGACGCCGGCCCGTGGCACAGCCGCAGCACGCCTCCCCCCTACGGCATAGCGTCGCCACCGACCCCGCCGCCGGGGTGCGGCCCGGGCCGGGCGCGAGAAGCTGCGGTCAGTCCCGGGGGACGGACAGCGATTCGTCCAGGAACTCCCGTACGTGGTCCCCCACTTCCTCCCGCTCGGTACCCGGGAGGCCGACGACGAGCTGGGAGCCGAAGCCGTCGAGGAGGGCGCGGGTGCGGGTGGCGAAGCGTTCGGGGTCGACGGGGCGGAACTCGCCCTTCGAGATGCCCTCGACGAGCAGGGCCACCAGGTCGCGGTGCCAGGCCAGTTCCAGTTCCAGCTGGCGTTCGCGGGCCTCGTCGTCGGCGTTCTGGGAGCGGTTCCACACCTCCAGCCACAGCGTCCACCGCGGGTCGCGGTGGCCTTCGGGGAGGTAGAGGTCGACCAGGGCGTCCAGCCGTTCCCGGGCCGGGACGCGGCGGGAGAGGGCGGCCCGGCGCTCGGCGCCGAGCTGCTCCTCGCTCCACTGGAGGGTCTGGAGCAGCAGCTCGTCCTTCGTACCGAAGTAGTAGAGGATGTGGCCGCTGCTCATGCCGACCTCGCGGCCCAGTCCGGCCATGGTCAGCCGGTCCAGGCCCTCGGCGGCGATGGTCGCCATCGCCGCGGCCAGGACCTGCTCGCGGGGCTGGTTGAGCCGGCGCCTGGGGCGGCGCGCGGGACCGGGCACGGGGACCTCCGGGTCGGCTGGGGCAGGTCTGCGGATCAGACCTTCGGCTGCTGCTGGGTGATGCAGTGGATACCGCCACCCGCTGCGAAGATCGTACGGGCGTCGACGAGGGTCACCGTCCGGCCGGGGAAGAGCCGGCGGAAGATCCCGGCCGCTTCCTCGTCGCGCGGATCGTCGAAGCCGCACAGCACCACGCCGTCGTTGCAGAGGTAGTGGTTGATGTAGGAGTAGTCGACCAGCTCACCGTCCTCCTCGATGACGGTCGGCGCGGGCACCTCGATGACCTCCAGCTGCCGGCCCCGGGCATCGGTGGAGGCGCGCAGCAGCTTCCCGATCTCCTGGCAGATGGCGTGGTCGGGGTGGTCGGGGTCGGGCTGGGTGTGCACGAGGACGGTGCCGGGGCGGGCGAAGGCGGCGACGATGTCGACATGGCCGCGGGTGCCGAACTGCCCGTAGTCGGCGGCCAGACCGCGCGGCAGCCAGATCGCCTTGGTGGTGCCGAGGTGGGCGTGGATCTCGGCCTCGACCTCCTCCTGCGTACGGCCGGGATTGCGGCCCGGGTCGAGCTGGACGGTCTCGGTGAGCAGCACGGTGCCCTCACCGTCGATGTGGAGGCCGCCGCCCTCGTTGACCAGGGAGGTGGCGTAGCGGCGGGCGCCGGCCAGCGCGCAGACCTGCTCGGCAATCTTCTCGTCGAGGTCCCAGCAGGCCCATTCCTGGGCGCCCCAGCCGTTGAACACCCAGTCGGCGGCGGCCAGTCGGCCCGCGCCGTCGGTGAGGAAGGTGGGGCCGATGTCGCGCATCCAGGCGTCGTTGAGCGGGCGCTCGACGATCTCGATGTCCGTACCGAGCAGTGCGCGGGCGCCCGCCGACCGGCCGGTTCCGGCGACGACGGTGACCGGCTCGAAGCGGCGGACCGCACGGGCGACGGCCGCCCAGGCACGGCGGGCCCCGGCGAGCGTCTCGCCGCCCTCCTCGCCGAAGGTGAAGCCGGGGCCGGGCCAGGCCATCCAGGTGCGCTCGTGCCGGGCCCACTCCGGGGGCATACGGAAGCCGTCGGCGACAGGGGTGTTCATGCGGGGGTCCTCAGGGTCTGTGGGGGTGGTGCCGGCGGATGGGCGCCGGCGGTGGGGTGCGGCGGCGGTGCGGTTCACAGGAAGTACAGCCGGGACAGCGAGACGGTGTCGGCCGGCTCGGAGCGCATCGGGTCGCCGTCGAGGGTGACCAGTCCGCTGCGCCCGTCGACCTGGACCTGTCCGACCCGGGAGTTGTGGACGAGGTCGCCGGGGCCGATGCCCCGGGTGTCGCGGACGGCGACCCGGCGGCGGCGGGTGGGCAGGTGGTCGCCGCCCTGCTCGACCGCGGCGGCCGCGACGAAGGCGACCGAGATCTCGGCGGGTGTCGCGCCGTACGCCCCGAACTGCGGGCCGAGCACCAGGGGTTCGCAGGTGTCGGTGGCGGCGTTCGGGTCACCGGTGACGCCGTAGGCGGGGAATCCGGACTTCAGCACCAGCTGCGGCTTGGCGCCGAAGTACTGCGGCTTCCACAGCACGACATCGGCCATCTTGCCGACCTCGATCGACCCGATCTCGTGCGAGAGACCGTGCGCGATGGCGGGGTTGATGGTGAGTTTGGCGATGTAGCGCAGGACGCGGGCGTTGTCGTCGTGGTCGCCGTCGCCGGACTCCCCGTTCCGGGGAAGGAGGGGCCCCAGCTCGGCCTTCATCTTGCCGGCCATCGCGAAGGTGCGCCGGACGGTCTCGCCCGCGCGGCCCATGCCCTGTGCGTCGGAGGAGGTGATGCCGATCACCCCGAGGTCGTGCAGCACGTCCTCGGCGCCCATCGTCCCGGCGCGGATGCGGTCGCGGGCCATGGCGGCGTCGCCGGGCAGATCCGTCTTCAGATCGTGCACCGAGACGATCATCCCGTAGTGCTCGGCGACCGCGTCCCGCCCGAAGGGGAGGGTGGGGTTGGTGGAGGAGCCGATGACGTTGGGGACTCCGGCCATCTTGAGGACGTTGGGGACATGGCCGCCGCCGCAGCCCTCGATATGGAAGGCGTGGATGGTCCGGCCGTCCAGGACGCGCAGGGTGTCCTCGACGGTGAGGCACTCGTTGAGGCCGTCGCTGTGCAGCGCCACTTGGACGTCGTGCTCCTCGGCGACCCGCAGCGCGGTGTCCAGGGCGCGGGCATGGGCGCCCATGTCCTCGTGCACCTTGAAGCCGCAGGCGCCGCCCTCGGCGAGCGCCTCGACCAGCGGGGCCTCGCCCGAGGAGGAACCACGGCCGAGGAAGCCGATGTTGACCGGCCAGGCGTCGAAGGCACTGAAGGCGTGCCCCAGCGCCCAGGGGGAGTTGACGCCGACGCCCCAGACCGGTCCGAATTCCTGGCCGATGATCGTGGTCACGCCGGAGGCCAGCGAGGCTTCCATGACGCGCGGCGAGAGCAGATGGACATGGGTGTCGACGGCGCCCGCGGTGGCGATCATGCCTTCGCCGGAGACGATCGAGGTGCCCGTGCCGACGACGACATCGACCCCGTCGAGGGTGTCGGGGTTGCCGGCCCGCCCTATCGCGTGGATCCGGCCCTCGCGGATGCCGATGGATACCTTGCGGATGCCCTGGACCGCGTCGATGACGAGGACGTTGCTGATCACCACGTCGCAGGTATCGCGGACCGCGGCGGCCTTGAGGTGCAGCCCGTCGCGGGCGGTCTTGCCGAAGCCGGCCAGGAACTCGTCGCCGGGCTTCTGGGCGTCGGACTCGACCCGGACGACCAGTCCCGAGTCACCGAGGACGACCCGGTCACCGGCCCGCGGACCGTGCACCGACGCGTACTCGTGGGGATCGATGCTGCCGGTCATGCCTGTTCCTCCGCTCCCAGGTAGCCGCAGGCGGCGGCCCGCCGCAGCGCTTCCGTCTTGGCGCCCGGCGCGTCCAATGGGCCGTCGACGAGACCGGCGAAGCCGATCGCGATCCGGTCGCCGCCGACCGGGACCAGACCGACCTCCTCGGCGCCGCCGGGGTCGAACCGCACCGACGAGCCGGCCGGGACGCACAACCGCATGCCGTACGCGGCGGCCCGGTCGAAGGCCAGCCGGGGGTTGGCCTCGAAGAAGTGGAAGTGCGAGGTGACGCTGATGGGCACCGTCGCGGTGTTGCGCACGGTCAGCACCACGGCGGGCGCGGGCTCCGGGCCGGCCGGGCCGGGAAGCACCGCGCCGGGCGCGGGGGCCTCGTCGCTCCGGCCGGCCGGCGGGCGGGCGCCGATCGGGTCGCTGACCACCGCGAGCCGGGAGCCGTCGTCGAAGACGGCCTCCACATGCACCTCGGTGACGATGTCGGCCACGCCCGGCAGCACATCGTCCGGGCCGAGCACACCGCGGGCCGCCTCGATGGCCTGAGCGAGGCGGCGCCCGTCCCGCGCCGCCTCGCAGACTGTGTCCGCGATCAACGCGGTCGCCTCGGGCACATTCAGCTTCAGCCCACGGGCCCGGCGCGTCCGCGCCAGCTCGGCCGCGCCGAACAGCAGCAGCCGGTCGCGTTCCGTCGGGGTCAACCGCATCCCGTCCACACCTCCCGCTCGATTAGAGCAACACTCTAACCACGAAAATCGTCAATGGGAAAGCATTGACCGAGGACACACGCATGCGTCACATTGAGCGCTGCTCTAACAATTCGGCGTGATGGAACGCCGCTCTAAATGAGCTCGCAGCGCGGGCAGCGCGCCTCACGCGCACCGCCCCCAGCACGGAGCACCGCCCGCAGCGCTGCTCGCACACTGTTGTCCGGCCTCTCAGGGGAGCCCTCATGCCGATCGAACAACGCGGAGTCGACACCATCCCGGACGAGGAACGCACCAGCGGCCCTCGCGACCTGATCTCGATCCTGCTCGGGTCGAACCTCGCCCTGGGTGTGGTGATCTTCGGCTGGCTCCCGGTCTCCTTCGGGCTCGGCTTCTGGCCCTCGGTGACCTCCCTGGTGGCGGGCACCCTCGTCGGCACCCTGCTGACCGCCCCGCTCGCCCTGGTCTCGCTGCGCAGCGCCACCAACCTGTCCACCAGCAGCGGTGCCCACTTCGGGGTGCGCGGCCGGCTGATCGGCTCGGTCATCGGCCTGCTGCTGTCGCTGGGCTACACCGCACTGACCCTGTGGGTCGGCGGCGACGCGGTGGTGGGCGCGCTGCACCGGCTGACCGGGCTGCCGTCGAGCGGCACCACCTACGCCCTGGTCTACGCCCTGCTGGCGGGCGCCACCGCCGTCGGCGCGGTCTACGGCTACCGGGTGCTGCTCCGGCTGAGCAAGGTGCTCGCCATCGGACTGACCGTCCTGCTGGCCATCGGCATCGCCGCCTACGCGGACACCTTCACCACCGCCGCACCGCCCGGCAGCTCCTACCTGCTCGGCGGCTTCTGGCAGACCTGGCTGCTGGCCGCCGTCTCCGCGGGCCTGAGCGGCCCGATCGCCTTCATCACGCTGCTCGGTGACTACAGCCGCTACATCTCCCCGCGCCGGCACAGCGGCCGGAAGGTCTTCGGCGCCACCTGTCTGGGCCTGGTGATCGGCCTCCTGGTGCCGCAGCTCTTCGGTACGTTCACCGCGCTCGCGGTCGGGGCGGGCGCGGACTACGCGGGCCCGCTGGTGGCCGGCGCGCCGTTCTGGTACCTGGCGCTGCTGCTGCTCAACGCCTCGGCCGGCTCGGTCGGCAACTCCGGTCTGATGCTCTACAGCATGGGCCTCGACCTGGACGCGATCCTGCCGCGCGCGACCCGCACCCAGGCCACCTATGTCGTCGCCGCGCTCGCGACCACGCTGGTCTACGCCGGCCACTTCCTGTGGGCGGCGCAGGACGCGATGACCTCGTTCGTGCTGCTGATGACCGCCGTCGGGACGCCCTGGGCGGTGATCACCGTGATCGGCTTCATCCGCTGCCGCGGTGCCTACGACCCGGAGTCGCTCCAGGTCTACAACCGCGGCACCCGCGGCGGCGTGTACTGGTACCGGGCCGGCTGGCACGTCCGGGCGACGCTGGCCTGGGCGCTGGGCTCCGTGGTCGGCCTGACGGGCGTGGACACCCCGCTCTACCAGGGGCCGCTGCTCCCCCTGACCGGCGGCATCGACCTCAGCTTCCTGCTCGCGGCGGCCGTGGGCGGGATCGCGTACCTGGCGCTCACCGTCCGGGACCCGCGCCCGGTCGCGGCGCCGCGCGCCCGGGCGGCCACTCCCCCGGCCCCGGCGACGGAGACCCCCGCGGAGGTCGGCCGGGTCCGGGCGGCTCGGTGGCGGGCTCAGCCCAGCTCGTGCATCCAGCCGTGCTTGTCCTCGGCCACCCCGCGCTGGATGTCGAGGAGCGCCTCGCGCAGCTTCAGCGTGACCTTGCCGGGCTCACCGTCGGACTGGGTCCACTCGCCGCCCGCGCTCTTGACCGTGCCGACCGGGGTGATCACGGCGGCCGTGCCGCAGGCGAAGACCTCGGTGAGGGTGCCGTTCGCGGTGTCGGTCTTCCACTGGTCGATGGAGACCCGGGCCTCCTCCGCCGCGTAGCCCAGGTCGCGGGCGACGGACAGCAGGGAGTCACGGGTGACCCCGGCGAGCAGCGAGCCGGTCAGGGTCGGAGTGACGATCTTGTCGCCGTAGACGAAGTACAGGTTCATCCCGCCGAGCTCCTCGACCCACTTGTGCTCCACGGCGTCGAGGTAGGCGACCTGGTCACAGCCCTGCGCCGCGGCCTCGGCCTGGGCGAGCAGCGACGCGGCGTAGTTGCCGCCGGTCTTGGCGTCACCCATACCGCCGGGGACGGCCCGCACCCGGTTCTCGGACAGCCAGA
Organism: Streptomyces sp. bgisy130; assembly: GCF_057708345.1. Classification (NCBI taxonomy): domain Bacteria; kingdom Bacillati; phylum Actinomycetota; class Actinomycetes; order Kitasatosporales; family Streptomycetaceae; genus Streptomyces; species Streptomyces sp. bgisy130. Next base: position 187,066 of record NZ_JBYISA010000012.1, on the reverse strand, counting down.
TGGAGACCGGCTTGACGCCGCCGGCGAAGTACGCACCGGCGGGCGAGGCGATGACGACGAAGAGGTACTCGTTGGCGGGCTTCACGCCCAGGCCGACCTCGGTCGCGATCATGAACGGGCGCAGGTAGAGCGACTCCTCGCCGCCGTGCGCGGGCACCCAGTCCTTGTCCTGCTGGACGAGCAGGTCACAGGCTTCGATGAAGGTCTCGACGGGCAGCTCGGGCATCGCCAGCCGGCGCGCGGAGGCCTGGAAGCGCCGGGCGTTGGCGTCCGGACGGAAGGTGGCGACGGAGCCGTCGGGCCGGCGGTACGCCTTGAGGCCCTCGAAGATCTCCTGGGCGTAGTGCAGGACATTGGTCGCCGGGTCGAGGGAGAGCGGCCCGTAGGGCACGAGCTGTCCGTCGTGCCAGCCGCGGCCCTCTGTCCACTTGATCGTCACCATGTGATCGGTGAAGTGGCGGCCGAAGCCGGGGGCGGCCAGGATCTGCTCCCGCTCCGCGTCGGACAGCGGGTGCGAGGAGGGCTTGAGCTCGATCGTGGGCGTCGTCATGGATGCATGTCCTTCACTGCGTGTGCGATACCGGGGGGTACCTCCCAGCGTGTGCTGGGGAGCATCACCGGCCCAGCCCTCCGGCCGGGGGTAAGGGGTTCGGTCCCCCACCTTGCGGCACCGGTGCGGTGGCTGCCGCGCCTACGAGGGCCCTTGAACGTACCGGTCGTTACTGGGACGTCCGAGTTTCCTCGCGGGCAAGGATGCCACGTCCGATTATCGCCCGTGGGTCCGTGCGGCCGGAACCGGGGCGGCGGCCGTGCCGGGCCCACGCGCACAGCGCCGGGCCCCCTGGAGGCGGCCCGGCGCTGTGTGTGGTGCGTGTCTGCGCGGTGGGCCTCAGCCCGCTACTCGTGCGACCAGCGCGTCACCGATCTCGTCCGTGCTCCGCGCCGAGCCGTCCCGGGCCTCCAGGTCGGCGGCCACCGCCTCCTCGATACGGGCGGCCTGCGGCTCGTAGCCGAGGTGGCGCAGCAGCAGGGCGACGGAGAGGATCGTCGCGGTCGGGTCGGCCTTGCCGGTGCCCGCGATGTCCGGTGCGGAGCCGTGCACCGGCTCGAACATCGAGGGGAAGTCGCCGGTCGGGTTGATGTTCCCGGAGGCGGCCAGGCCGATACCGCCGGTGACGGCCGCGGCGAGGTCGGTGAGGATGTCACCGAAGAGGTTGTCGGTGACGATCACATCGAACCGCTCGGGCTGGGTGACGAAGAAGATCGTCGCGGCGTCGACGTGCAGGTAGTCGGTGGTGACCTCGGGGTACTCCTGGCCGACCTTGTCGAAGATGTTCTTCCACATGTGGCCCGCGTACACCAGCACATTGTTCTTGTGCACCAGCGTGAGCTTCTTGCGGGGGCGGGCGTTGGCCCGCTCGTACGCGTCGCGGACCACCCGCTCCACGCCATAGGCGGTGTTGAGGCTGACCTCGGTGGCGACCTCGGCGGGGGTGCCGGTGCGCAGCGAGCCGCCGTTGCCCGTGTACGGACCCTCGGTCCCCTCGCGCACCACCACGAAGTCGATGTCGGGGCGGCCGGCGAGCGGGGTGGAGGTGTTCGGGAAGAGCTTCGACGGGCGCAGGTTGACGAAGTGGTCGAAGGCGAAGCGGAGCTTCAGCAGCAGACCGCGCTCCAGGACACCGGAGGGTACGGACGGGTCGCCGATCGCGCCGAGCAGGATCGCGTCGTGCTGCTTGAGCGACTCCAGCTCCGCGTCGGGGAGGGTCTCACCGGTCGCATGCCAGCGCCGGGCACCGAGGTCGTACTCCTTGGTTTCCAGCTTGACGTCCTGCGGGAGGACCGCGGTCAGGACCTTCAGGCCCTGGGCCACGACTTCCTGGCCGATACCGTCACCGGGGATCACTGCGAGGCGAATGCTGCGAGACATGTCTGGACCCTACTCTCCGTCCCATTGATTGACACGTAACGTCCGTCATACGGACACATGGGGAGGCGGACAGCCCGCGTTCACCCGCCGTCCCCTCAACGGTCGGGTCACGCTGGGAAATTCGGGGCATGACTGGAAATCCCCGGGGGACCGTCCCCCAGCCCTCGCACACCCCCCGCGTCGGCATCCCGGAGCGGCTGGCGGCCCGGATGAGCATGCCGGAGCAGCATGACTACCTCCGTACCAAGCTGAGCCGCAGAGGTCTGCTGCGCACCTCGGCCGCCACCGCGGGAGTGGTCGCGGGCTCCGGGCTGCTGGCCGGTTCGGCCCAGGGCGTGTCGCCCACCCTGTTGTCCTCGCCCGCGACGGCCGCCGTGGACGGTTCGCTGGTCGCCCCGTTCGGCCGCCATCTGGCCTTCGGCGCCGACCCCCAGCACCAGATGCGGGTGAGCTGGCAGGTGCCGCTCGCGGTCAAGCGGCCGTATCTGCGGGTGGGTCTGAAGCCGTGGGACCTGGGGCGCAAGATCGAGGCCGAGGTCCGTCCGCTGCACACCCCGTCGCTGTCCGCGAAGCTGCCGGCCGTGCAGCAGTACTACCTGCACGCCGCGCTGGACGGGCTGCGCCCGGGGACGACGTACTACTACGGCGTCGGCCACGAGGGCTTCGACCCCGCCGACCCGCGCCGCTTCTCCACCGTCGGCACCTTCCGTACCGCCCCGGCCCGTCCCGAGGCGTTCGTCTTCACCGCCTTCGGCGACCAGGGCGTGAGCTACCACGCCCTCGCCAACGACCAGTTGATCCTGGGTCAGAACCCGTCCTTCCACCTGCACGCGGGCGACATCTGCTACGCGGACACCGACGGCGACGGCTCCGAGCACGACGCCTACGACGCCCGGGTCTGGGACCAGTTCCTCGCGCAGACCGAGTCGGTGGCCAAGTCCGTGCCGTGGATGGTGACCACCGGCAACCACGACATGGAGGCCTGGTACTCCCCCAACGGCTACGGCGGCCAGAACGCCCGCTGGTCGCTGCCCGGCAACGGCCCGGACGCCGAGAACGCCCCCGGCGTCTACTCGTTCACCTACGGCAACACCGCCGTCGTCGCCCTGGACGCCAACGACATCTCCTACGAGATCCCCGCCAACCAGGGCTACACCGACGGCCGGCAGACCCGCTGGCTCGACCGCCGGCTGGCCGAGCTGCGCGCCGCCGACGGCATCGACTTCATCGTGGTCTTCTTCCACCACTGCGCCTTCTCCACCACCAATTCGCACGCCTCGGACGGTGCGGTGCGCGACGCCTGGCTGCCGCTGTTCGAGAAGCACCAGGTGGACCTGGTCGTCAACGGCCACAACCACGTCTACGAGCGGACCGACGCCCTCAAGAGCGGGCGGGTCGCCAAGAAGATGCCGGTCGGCGCGAGCGTGGACACCACCCGCGAGGGCATCGTGTACGTGACCGCGGGCGGCGCGGGCCGGGCCCTCTACGACTTCCCGGTGCCGGACAGCTACGAGGGGCACGTCAAGGACCTCGACCACGTGGACACCTACCACTGGTCGAAGGGCCAGAAGAAGACCAAGGAAACCGTGGAGTGGTCCCGGGTCCGCTACACCGGCTACTCCTTCATCGCCGTCGAGGTCACACCGGGCAGCCGGCCGCGGATGAAGGTCACCGCCCTCGCCGAGTCCGGCGAGCGCATCGACCACTTCGAGGTGACGCGCTCGCCCGCGCGGTAGTCAGTGCTCGCCTGTAGGGGCGCCCGGAATCCTGGGCCCCCCTACAGGCGCGGAACGCTCAGGAGAGAAAGAGCCACCGGGCCACGGACAGCCGGATCCGCCAGCAGCAGCGGCAGGGCATCGACGCCGGCCTCGACAGGACCGACCCGGGTCGCACACGCATCGGCTCAGTGCCCGGTGGAGCCGCCGTTGTCACGGCGGTCGAGGGCACGCTGGAGGGCGGCCGCGGCATTCCTGCGGTCGGCGTCGCCGGTCGTACGGGCGGAGTGACGGGTCCTGCGGACGGCAGTCTCAGCCATGATTCACGTCTCCTATGCCAGAGCCCCGAAAAAATGGGATGCGTCGATCCAGAAGCGGCCGGAAAACGCGGGGGCCTCGGCACGGCAGGGGTCACCTGCGCTCACGTACCGGGCCGCATCCGCAATCGCTCGATGGAGCGTTACGTTCGGCTTCTACAACGCTAGGACAGCTCGGCCGTGATGTCTGCACAATTACTTGGGCTTCCTACTATCTGAGACGGCGACCGTGTGCTCGAACGAGTGATCCATGGACATTCGCAGGTCGAGGACGTCCTCGGCTTCCTAGCTTGGCGGTGTCGCTTGTGCCGCCCGGCCAAGCCCGCCCACACTTGAGGAGGAGGTGCTGCACCATGACCGCTCTCGCACACGAGGCGCCCGAATCCACGCCCGGACTGGACCTGGACGAGCTCCTGTGGCAGGCATGGAAAGCCATGGAACTCCCCGAGGGCCTTCGCGCCGAGATCGTTGAGGGGTTCATCGAGGTGTCGCCCACAGGTCGCTACAGCCACAGCAAGCTCAGTAACCAACTGCGCCGAGAGCTGAGCCGGTACCTCGACGGCCAGTCGAGCCCGTACGTCGTCAATAACGACATAAACGTCGTGCACGGCCGCAAGGTCTGGATCCCGGACGCAGTCGTTTCCCCGGAAGACGACGAGGAGTTCGTTACCGATGACGGTCTCGGCCTCGACGCCCGCTGTGTCGGGCTCATCGTCGAGGTCGTCTCCCCCGGGCACGACGGCACGCAGCGTGACCGTGTCCGCAAGCGCCGCGCTTATGCCCGCGCCGGCATTCCCGTGTACGTACTCATCGACGCATACGACGATCACGGCGTCGTCAGCGTGCTCACCGACCCTCGCCCCGACGAAGCGACGTACGCCGGCGAAAACCGGGTGCGCTTCGGCACCGAAGCAACCATCCCCGAAGGCCCCGCCAAGGGCTTCGTGATCGGCGAGGCCATCACCGGCCCCGCGCGGGGCGCCTGAAGCAACGCCGAACGGCCCGGCGCCCCCGGGGAGAGGGGTGCCGGGCCGTCGGCGTGCGGCCGGACGGACGTCAGCCCATGTGCGGGTAGCGGTAGTCCGTCGGCGGGACCAGGGTCTCCTTGATGGAGCGGGTGGAGGTCCAGCGCATCAGGTTCTGCTTGGCGCCGGCCTTGTCGTTGGTGCCGGAGGCGCGGCCGCCGCCGAAGGGCTGCTGGCCGACGACGGCACCGGTCGGCTTGTCGTTGATGTAGAAGTTGCCGGCCGCGAAGCGCAGCAGCTCGCAGGTGCGGGCCGCCTCGGCACGGTCCTGGGCGATGACGCAACCGGTCAGGCCGTACGCCGAAGCGGACTCCATCTGGGTGAGCATCGCGTCGTAGTCGGCGTCGTCGTAGACGTAGACACCGAGGATCGGGCCGAAGTACTCGTCCTTGAAGATCTCGTTCTCCGGGTCGGTGGAGACCAGGACCGTCGGGCGGACGAAGTAGCCCTCGCTGTCGTCATAGGTGCCGCCGGCGACGACCTCGATGGTCGGGTCGGCCTTGGCGCGGTCGATCGCCGCCTTGTTCTTGGCGAACGAGCGCTCGTCGATGACGGCGGACATGAAGTTCGACAGGTCCGAGACGTCGCCCATGGACAGGGCGTCGACCTCGGCCGCGAACTCCTCCTTGAGGCCGCTGTTCCACAGCGAGGCGGGGACGTAGGCGCGGGAGGCCGCGGAGCACTTCTGGCCCTGGAACTCGAAGGCGCCACGGGTCATGGCGGTCTTCAGCACGGCGCGGTCGGCCGAGGGGTGGGCGACGATGAAGTCCTTGCCGCCGGTCTCGCCGACGAGCCGGGGGTAGGTCTTGTAGTTCTCGATGTTGTTGCCGACCGTCTTCCACAGGTACTGGAAGGTCTTGGTCGAACCGGTGAAGTGGATACCGGCCAGCTCGGGGTGGGTCAGCGCGACCTCGGAGACGTCCTTGCCGTCGCCGGTGACGAGGTTGATGACGCCCTTGGGCAGCCCGGCCTCCTCCAGCAGCTGCATCAGCAGCACGGCGGCGTAGGTCTGCGTCGGGGAGGGCTTCCAGACCACGACGTTGCCCATGAGCGCGGGCGCGGTCGGGAGGTTGCCGGCGATCGCGGTGAAGTTGAACGGCGTGATCGCGTAGACGAAGCCTTCGAGGGGGCGGTGGTCCGAGCGGTTCCAGACGCCCGGGGAGTTCGCCGGGGGCTGCTCGGCGAGGATCTGGCGCGCGAAGTGCACATTGAAGCGCCAGAAGTCGATGAGCTCACACGGGGTGTCGATCTCGGCCTGCTGGGCGGTCTTGGACTGGCCGAGCATGGTGGCGGCGGCCATCGTCTCGCGCCAGGGGCCGGAGAGCAGGTCGGCGGCCTTGAGGATGATCGCGGCGCGGTCGTCGAAGGACAGCGCACGCCAGGCCGGGGCGGCGGCCAGCGCGGCGTCGACCGCGTCCTGGGCGTCCTGAACGGTGGCGTTGGCGTACGTACCGAGCCGGGAGGCGTGGTTGTGCGGCTGCACGACGTCGAAGCGCTCGCCGCCGCCCATCCGGTGCTCGCCGCCGATGGTCATCGGCAGCTCGATCGGGTTGTCGGCCAGCTCCTTGAGCTTGGCTTCCAGGCGGGAACGCTCCGGGCTGCCGGGGGCGTAGGTGTGGACCGGCTCGTTAACCGGCACGGGGACCTGGGTCACAGCGTCCATAGCGGCCGTGTCTCCTTCGATTTCGCTGTCGGTTTTCGTACGTCGGTGGTGCGGCCGCGGCCGCTTCGGGTGGGCGGCTGCGGGCGGTGCCGTCCGGGGACATCCCCCGGTTTCCAGCATCCACCCGTAGCGGCCTTTCGCGGGGGCGATCAGCCGGGGATCGCCGGCGACGGCGGGCCGCCGCCTGCCGCGGCCGTCAGCCGCGGGTGGCCAGCGACCTCAGGAAGAACCCGAGGTTCGCGGGACGCTCGGCCAGCCGGCGCATGAAGTAGCCGTACCAGTCGGTGCCATAGGGGATGTACACCCGCATACGGTGTCCTTCGGCGACCAGCCGCTGCTGCTCGGCCTCGCGGATGCCGTACAGCATCTGGAATTCGTAGTCGGCCGGCTTGCGGCCGTTGCGGTGTGCCAGCTCCTGGCCGATGGCCACCATCCGCGGGTCGTGCGACCCGATCATGGGGTAGCCCTCCCCCGCCATCAGGATCTTCAGGCACCGCACATAGGCCCTGTCGACCTCCCGCTTGTCCTGGAAGGCGACGGCCGCGGGCTCCTTGTACGCGCCCTTGACCAGCCGCACCCGGGAGCCTTCCCCGGCGAGCGCGTGGCAGTCGTCCTCCGTACGGAAGAGGTAGGACTGGAGCACCGCGCCCGTCTGGGGATACCGCTCCCGCAGGTCGGCGAGGATCGCGAGGGTGGAGTCGACCGTGGTGTGGTCCTCCATGTCGAGGGTCACGGTCGTCCCGGCCTCGGCGGCGGCCTCGACCACCGGGGTGACGTTCTTCAGCGCGAGCTCATGGCCGCCGGGCAGCGCCTGCCCGAAAGCGGACAGCTTGACCGACATCTCGGCCTTGACACCGAGTCCGAGCTCCTTGAGGGCCGCGGCCAGCTGAAGGTAGGCATCGCGATTGCGCAGCGCCTCCGCCGGGTCGGTGATGTCCTCGCCCAGGTGGTCGAGGGTGACCTCCAGACCTCGTGCGGCCAGGGTCCGCACGGCCGCCATGGACTCGGCCAGTCGCTCGCCGGCGACGAAACGCTCCACCACGGGCCGGGTGACCGGAGCGGCCGCCACGAGCCGGCGGATGCTGTCACTGCGCGCTGCGGCCAGGAGCACGGGACCCAGCATGGGCACCTCCACGATTCAGGGTGACAAGTACCGGGCGGACACCGGGCGGGCGAACGCGTCGGCAATATTGAGCCACCTGAAACTTAAGGATCGCGCCACTTCCCGGCCATCGACAGCTGTCACGCCTTCGTGGCCGGGATCTCAGACAGATGTATGAGAATGAGGGTGAGGAGACCGTGTCAGTGGTGACTGTGGTGTGAGAGGTGTCCGAGTCACCGGTGGTGCCGGTGGTGAGACGACAGGAGAGGAGCCGGGCGACCGATGCGGGGCGACTACCAGCAGCTCGTGGACGAGATCTCGACGGCGCTCGGCGCACCGGCGACGCTGGAGGACCGGGATTTCGGTCTGATTGCGTTCGGTGCGCACGAGGGCGAGGACGACGAGGTGATGGACCCGGTCCGTACCCGCTCGATCCTTCAGCGCCGCTCCTCGGCGGCGGTCCGGGCCTGGTTCGAGGCGTTCGGGATCGCCCGCGCCAAGACCGCGCTGCGCATCCCGCCGGACCCGGCCGCGGGGGTCTTCCGGGGCCGTATCTGTCTGCCCGTACGCCACCGGGGCATCGTGCACGGCTATGTCTGGCTGCTGGACGACGGCCATCTGACCGATCTCGAACTGGGCACCCGGGGCGCACCGCCCGACCCGCGGATCGCGCAGGCGATGGAGACCGCCGCCCGGATCGGTGCACTGCTGGCCGACGAGGCCCGCGCCGGGGCCGAACTCGGCGATCTGCTGCGAGAGTTGCTGATCGCGCCGCCCGACGGGCAGCCGGCCGCGGCGGCCGGGCTGCGCGATGCGCTGCGGGACAGCCTGCGCTTCACCGCCGGCGCGCCGCTCACCCTGGTCGCGGTGCTGCCCTGGGACACCTCGGACACCGACGCGGCACCGCTGCCGAGCCTGCCCGGCCTGCTGGCGGCCTGTGCGCTGCCGGCCGGCGGCGGCCCGGCGGACGGCCCGGTCGCCGGGACGGACGAGGCGGAGCCCGCCGCGCGCTCCGGTGCGGGACGCGGCGGCCGCACCGGGTCCGCCGCCCGGCCGCAGCCCGCGGCGCCGGTGCCCGCGCTGGCCGCGCTGGTACGGCTGCGCGCGTCCGGGGCACCCGCCCCGGCCCATACGGTGGCCGAGCATCTGCTGCGCTCGCCGCGCGCGGGTGCCGTACCGGCCGAGGGGAAGGCGCCGCGCGGCGGCTCCGGGCACCCCCCGCCGCCCCGGCCGGGCGCCGCCGGAATCGGCGCCGGCACCCGGGAGTTGACCGACCTCCCGGCCACCTGGCGGGAGGCGCTGGACGCGGCCCGCGCGGCGCACGCCGAGCCCCGGCTGGGCCCGATCACCCAATGGGACGCCATCGGCCCGTACCGCATGCTGACCGCCCTGCCGGCCACCGCACCGGACCCGGCCATCGGCCCGCTGCTGGCCCCCGCCCACGCCGAACTCGCGCGCACCGCCGAGGTGTTCCTCGACTGCGCCGGCCAGGCCGGCCGCACCGCCCAGGCCCTGGGCATCCACCGGCAGACGCTCTACTACCGCCTGGGCCGGGTGGAGAAGCTGACCGGCCTCGATCTGGACGACGGCGAGCACCGGCTGCTGCTGCACATGGCGCTCAAGGCGGCCCGGCTGTGAACGACGCGGAGGGCCGGGCCGGGACCGTCAGCTCCGTCCCTCGGGGAGCGAGGCGGGCGGCTGCGGGGACGGCCGGAGCCGGTCCTCACGGTCGGTGACCACCAGCGTGGTCGCCATCTTGTCCCACAGCTCCTGCCGGTTGCGGTCCCACAGCAGCCAGAAGTACGGGATAAACAGGGTGACGGCCGCGAGCAGGCCGATGATGCCCCTGGCGATGAATTCACGGAAGAACATCCGCCACCACCGGGCCGCGCGGGCCTCCGGAATGTAGATGACCCGCATGTGCAGCAGCTGCTTGGCCGGGGTCTGTCCCTGCGGGAAGACGAGAAAGGCCCAGATGAGCCAGCCGATGTACAGGGTGCAGATGATCAGCAGGTTCTCCAGCAGGAATCCGCCGAAGCGGAGCCCCACGGAGGACAGCCGGATTCCGGGCGGCAGCACCAGGACCTGCCCGCAGAACTGGCAGGTGAGCTCGCCCTCCACCGGGCCCCGGCAGACCGGACACACGGTGGGCGCCGAGGCGGGGGCGTAGGCGCGTGCGGAGGCCGGTCCCCGTTGTGCCCAGCGCGGTTCGGGCCGCGCACCGGCCGGCGGTGGCGGCTGCTCCGCCTTCTTCCACCGCTCCGCCCTCTTCGACCGCTCCGCCCTTCGCGACGTCGCGGAATCGTGCGGATTCTGGGTCATGCGCAGGTCCTTCGTCACCGGCATCCAGTGAACAGGGACTGGCGTGCCGTGGATGGTGGATCCGCCGCTCAGCTCCCACGGGCGCCGGCCCGGCCGACCGGCCGGCCTTTTCCTGACGGCCGTTCAAGCACGGTTCTTCACCACGCCCGCAGGCGTCGGCTGCGCAACCTCTTCCTCTCAGGACAGCACGCCCCGCACGCCGCCGCAAATCTCCACCGACGGGCGCCGGGCGGTGGTCACTTGCCCTTCCCGAGCACCTCTCCCGCGGCGACCCGGCGCAGCGCGGCCGCCAGGTCCCGGCCGGTGGGCATGCTGTCGGGCGTGAGCAGCGACTGGACCATCAGGCCGGTGAGCAGGGCCTGGTAGAAGGAGCCGACGACCCGGGCCGCCTCCGGGTCGACCTCGGTGTCCGGCACCCCTTCGAAGATCGCGACGAGCCCCTCGCCGCCCTCCGGGAGCACCTCACCGATCGCCTCGCGCAGGGCCGCGTCACGGGGCAGCAGCCCCAGCACCTCGACCTGCGCGGCGATGAACTCCCGCTCCGTGGCGATCCGTTGCAGGAACAGGTCCCACACCGCGGCGAACCGCTCCAGCGGCTCGGCGTCGGCCGGCACCGCCTGGCCACCGGCAGGCACCTGGGCGACCCCGGCCCCCCACTCCTCGCTGGACGCGATGATCGCCTGGCGCATCAGGGCGTCCTTGGAGCCGTAGTGGTATCCGATGGAGGCGAGGTTGGCGCCGGACGCGGCCACGATGTCGCGGGCGGTGGTGCGCGCATATCCCTTCTCCAGGAGACAGCGCTTGGCGCCCTCCAGAAGATCTTCACGGTGTCCCATGGGGGCAGCTTATCGCTACACATACGCTCGTACCAGACACTCGTTTTAAACGTACGTATACGTCCCCTGGATGCGCTCCCTCACCGCGGCCGGTCCGGCCCCTCGCGCCGGCCCCGCTCACCCTCCTCGGTGCCGATCTCCCGCTGCTCCTGCTCCTTGCCGCGCGCGCTGTCGCCGGCGTCGGCCGCCCGCGTACCGGCCCCGGCCCCGGCGCCCGCCATCGGCCCGACGGCCGGCTTGTCGCGCTCGCCGGGCATGGGGGCGGAAGGTGTGGCCTCCCCCGCCGCCCGGGGGCCGCTCCGCGCCGTGGGGCCACCCGGGATGCCGGTGTCCGGACCACCAACGCCCGGATCGACGGTGCCCGGATCACCTATGCCAGGATCGGCGGCGCCTGGCCGGGCCATCCCGTAATGGCGGTACAACTCGGCTTCTTCGGAGGGGTCGAGATGGCCGTCGGCATCGATCCGCGGCGCGTGCTTGATGGTGTCCTTGGCGTGCGGAACATGCAGCTCGTCGCCGGTCCGCCGGGCCCCGGCGAGCGGGATGAAGGTCTCCTTCATGCCGAACAGCCCGGTACGCACCGTGATCCACTCGGGCTCGTTGGTGGCATCGTCCCGGTAGACCTGCTGGACCTTGCCCACCTTCGCGCCGTCCGCATCGACCACATGCAACCCGGTCAGACTCTGCGGGGCATCACCCAGGGGTGCATTCATGGCGTCTCCCTCCTTCCGCACGCACCGGCGGGGGCACGCGCAGTTCCCATTGCGCGACGCGAACATCTCGGCTGCGAATCGGGCGGACCGGCGGCCGACGGCTCCGGCGGCCCCACGACGGTGCCGACGGCTCCCGCGCACCCACCCCCGAATAGGCCATTCGGGTGAATGCCGGAGCGGTGCGACCACGCCGGACGCCCGCTCGCGGACCACGCCGGCGCCCGTACGATGCGGGCACGCAAACGGGCCCGGCCCCCGCGAAAAGCGGGGCCCGGGCCCGTTGACCTGCGAAGACCTGGCGGTCAGTCGCCGAGGTTCACCGCGCGTACCGAGGTCGCGCCGATCTCGTCGGCGATCTCGCTGAGCACGTTCGGCGGAATGGTGTCGTCGACGGTCAGCGCGACCAGCGCCTCGCCACCGACATCCGCCCGCGAGACCTGCATATTGCCGATGTTGATGCCCGCCTCGCCCAGGATCCGGCCGACGGTGCCGACGACACCGGGGCGGTCGCTGTAGCGCAGGAACGCCATGTGATCGGCGAGCGCCAGGTCGATGGAGTGCTCACCGACCGCGACGATCTTCTGGATGTTCTTGTGGCCGGCCAGCGTGCCGGAGATCGACACCTCGTCGCCGCCCGCGAGGGTGCCGCGCACGGTCACCACATTGCGGTGCTCGGGCGACTCGCTGCTGGTCGTCAGCCGCACCTCCACACCGCGCTCCTGCGCGAACAGCGGGGCGTTGACGTAGGACACCGTCTCGTCCACCACGTCCTCGAACACGCCCTTGAGCGCGGAGAGTTCGAGCACCTTGACGTCATGCTGGGTGATCTCGCCGTACACCTCGACATCGAGGCGCATGGCGACCTCGCCAGCCAGCGCGGTGAAGATCCGGCCGAGCCGCTCGGCCAGCGGCAGCCCGGGCTTGACGTCCTCGGCGATCACACCGCCCTGGACGTTGACCGCGTCCGGCACCAGCTCGCCGGCCAGCGCCAGCCGCACCGACCTGGCGACCGCGATACCGGCCTTCTCCTGCGCCTCACCCGTCGACGCACCGAGGTGCGGGGTGGCGACGACCTGGTCGAACTCGAAGAGCGGGGAGTCCGTGCAGGGCTCGACGGCGTAGACGTCCAGGCCCGCGCCGGCCACCCGGCCCTCCTTCAGCGCGGTGGCCAGTGCTGCCTCGTCGACGATCCCGCCGCGCGCGGCGTTGACGATCCGGACCGACGGCTTGACCTTGTGCAGCGCCTCGTCGCCGATGAGACCGACGGTCTCCGGCGTCTTGGGCAGGTGCACCGTGATGAAGTCGGAGACCTGGAGCAGCTCGTCGAGGGTCAGCAGCTTGACGCCCATCTGCGCGGCACGGGCCGGCTGGACGTAGGGGTCGTAGGCGACGACCTTCATGCCGAACGCCGACATCCGCTGGGCGACCAGGACGCCGATCCGGCCGAGGCCGACCACACCGAGGGTCTTCTCGCTGAGCTCGACGCCGGTGTACTTGCTGCGCTTCCACTCGCCGTTCTTGAGGGCGGTGTTGGCCTGGGGAATGTTGCGGGCCGTGGCGACCAGCAGACCGCAGGCCAGCTCGGCGGCGGTGACGATGTTGGAGGTCGGGGCGTTGACGACCATCACGCCGGCCTTGGTGGCGGCGGAGACATCGACATTGTCCAGGCCCACACCCGCGCGGGCGACGACCCGCAGCTTCCGGGCGGCGGCGATGGCCTCGGCGTCGATCTTCGTCGCGCTGCGCACGAGGACGGCGTCGACGTCGGCGATGGCGGGGAGCAGCTCGGCGCGGTCCGCGCCGTTGCAGTGCCGGATGTCGAAGTCCGGGCCGAGGGCGTCGACGGTGGCGGGCGACAGCTCTTCGGCGATCAGTACGACAGGTTTCGAGCTCACGTGGTCTTCAGTCCTCACTTGTCCTTCGCGGACGGCCGTCCCGACGGCCGAAGGCGGTGAAGGGGGGATGCCGCGTGGAAGACGCACGACGCTGTGAGCCTGACGCGCTTGTGCTTGGCAGTGTAGTGGCGGTGGGGGGCGCGTCCTGTGCCGTTGCGGAAGGATCACCCGTGCGTGGTTCTACGCGGCGGACAAGGCGCCGCGGGGCGCCATGGACGAGGGGGCCGCAGCATCGCCGCGACCCCCTGTCACCGGGCTTACGCCTCGTCGTCCACCCAGCTCATGAGCTTGCGGAGCTTCTTGCCCGTGGTCTCCAGCAGGTGGTCCTCGTCGGCCTTCTTGTACTCGTTGTACTTCGGCAGACCGGCGTTGTACTCGGCCATCCAGTTGTTGGCGAAGGTGCCGTCCTGGATCTCGGCGAGCACCTGCTTCATCTCGGCCTTGGTGTTCTCGTTGATGATCCTCGGGCCGGTGATGTAGTCGCCCCACTCGGCGGTCTCGGAGACCGACCAGCGCATCTTCTCCAGGCCGCCCTCGTACATGAGGTCCACGATCAGCTTCAGCTCGTGGAGGCACTCGAAGTACGCGATCTCGGGCTGGTAGCCCGCCTCGACCAGGGTCTCGAAGCCGGCCTTGACCAGCGCCGCGGCGCCACCGCAGAGCACGGCCTGCTCACCGAACAGGTCGGTCTCGGTCTCCTCGGTGAAGGTGGTCTTGATGACGCCGGCGCGGGTGCCGCCGATGCCCTTGGCGTAGGAGAGCGCCAGCTCGAAGGCCTTGCCCGAGGCGTCCTGCTCGACGCCCGCGATGCAGGGCACACCGCGGCCTTCCTCGTACTGGCGGCGGACCAGGTGGCCCGGGCCCTTGGGGGCCACGAGCGCGACGTCCACGTTGGCCGGCGGCTTGATGAAGCCGTAGCGGATGTTGAGACCGTGGCCGAAGAACAGCGCGTCGCCGTCCTTCAGGTGCTCCTTGATGGACTCCTCGTAGACCTTGGCCTGGATGGGGTCCGGCACCAGGATCATGATGACGTCGGCCTCGGCGGCCGCCTCGGCCGGAGTCACCACGCGCAGACCCTGCTCCTCGGCCTTGGCCTTGGACTTGGAGCCCTCGTGCAGACCGACCCGCACATCGACGCCCGAGTCACGCAGCGACAGCGCGTGGGCGTGGCCCTGGCTTCCGTAGCCGATGACCGCGACCTTGCGGTTCTGGATGATGGACAGGTCGGCATCGTCGTCGTAGAACAGCTCGGCCACTTCGGGTATCTCCTTGGATCTAGCGGGTGCCCACACAGTACGTCGGGCGGGGTGGGGAAGGGCGGTGGGTCTCGCCATGCGGTCCGGTCGGACCACGGCGATCAGGCCGTACGGTCCAGTGCGCGCAGTGAGCGGTCGGTGATGGACCGGGCGCCACGGCCTATGGCGATGGTTCCGGACTGCACCAGTTCCTTGATGCCGTACGGCTCCAGCATCTTGAGCATCGCCTCCAGCTTTTCACTGGATCCGGTGGCCTCGATGGTGACGGCCTCGGGCGAGACGTCCACGGTCTTGGCGCGGAAGAGCTGGACGATCTCGACGATCTGCGAGCGGGTCTCGTTGTCGGCGCGGACCTTGACCAGGACCAGTTCGCGCTGGATGGCGGAGCCCGGCTCCAGCTCGACGATCTTCAGGACGTTGACGAGCTTGTTGAGCTGCTTGGTGACCTGCTCCAGCGGCAGCGACTCGACGCTGACCACGATGGTGATGCGGGAGATGTCGGGGTGCTCGGTGACCCCGACCGCGAGCGAGTCGATGTTGAAGCCGCGGCGGGAGAACAGGGCGGCGATCCGGGCGAGGATGCCGGGGGTGTTCTCCACCAGGACGGAGAGCGTGTGCTTGGACATGGTCTTCTCTCTTCTTCCGTGCGTCCGTGACGTCCTGGGATCAGTCGTCTTCGTTGTCGCCGAAGTCGGGACGCACGCCCCGGGCGGCCATGACCTCGTCGTTGGAGGTGCCGGCGGCGACCATCGGCCACACCTGGGCGTCCTCGTGGACGATGAAGTCGATCACGACCGGGCGGTCGTTGATGGCGTTGGCCTTGGCGATCACCGCGTCCAGCTCCGCCGGGTCCTCACAGCGCATCGCGACACAGCCCATGGCCTCGGACAGCTTCACGAAGTCCGGGACGCGGGTGCCGCCGCTGGCCTTGCCCGCGGTCACCAGGCCGTTGGACTCGGGACCGCTGTGCAGCACGGTATTGGAGTAGCGCTGGTTGTAGAACAGGGTCTGCCACTGGCGGACCATGCCCAGCGCGCCGTTGTTGATGATCGCGACCTTGATCGGGATGTTGTTCAGCGCGCAGGTGACCAGTTCCTGGTTGGTCATCTGGAAGCAGCCGTCGCCGTCGATCGCCCAGACCGTACGGTCCGGCTGTCCGGCCTTGGCGCCCATCGCGGCGGGGACGGCGTAGCCCATCGTCCCGGCGCCGCCGGAGTTCAGCCAGGTGGAGGGCTGCTCGTAGCCGATGAAGTGGGCGGCCCACATCTGGTGCTGGCCGACGCCCGCGGCGTAGATGGTGTCGGCGGGGGCGAGCTTGCCGATCCGCTCGATGACCTGCTGCGGGGAGAGGGTGCCGTCCTCCGGCAGGTCGTAGCCGAGCGGGTAGGTGTCGCGCCAGCGGTTGAGGTCCTTCCACCAGGCGGTGTAGTCGCCCCGGTGGCCGGCGTCGTACTCGGCCTGGACGGCGACGATCAGGTCGGCGATGACCTCGCGGGCGTCACCGACGATCGGGACGTCCGCGGCACGGTTCTTGCCGATCTCCGCCGGATCGATGTCCGCGTGCACGACCTTGGCGTACGGCGCGAAGGAGTCCAGCTTGCCGGTGACCCGGTCGTCGAAACGGGCGCCGAGGGTGATCAGCAGGTCCGACTTCTGGAGCGCGGTGACGGCGGTGACCGCGCCGTGCATCCCGGGCATGCCGACATGCTGCGGGTGGCTGTCGGGGAAGGAGCCCAGCGCCATCAGCGTGGTGGTGACGGGGGCGCCGGTCAGCTCGGCGAGCACCTTGAGCTCGGCGGTGGCGCCGGCCTTCATCACGCCGCCGCCGACGTAGAGCACCGGGCGCTTGGACTCGACGATCAGCCGGGCGGCCTCGCGGATCTGCTTGGCGTGCGGCTTGGTCACCGGGCGGTAGCCGGGCAGGTCGGTCTGCGGCGGCCAGGCGAAGGTGGTCTGCGCCTGGAGCGCGTCCTTGGCGATGTCGACCAGGACGGGGCCGGGACGGCCGGTGGCCGCGATGTGGAACGCCTCGGCGATCGTCCGCGGGATGTCGGCGGGGTCGGTGACCAGGAAGTTGTGCTTGGTGATCGGCATCGTGATGCCGCAGATGTCCGCCTCCTGGAAGGCGTCCGTGCCGATCGCCTTGGACGCGACCTGACCGGTGATCGCGACCAGCGGGACGGAGTCCATGTGGGCGTCGGCGATCGGGGTGACGAGGTTGGTGGCGCCCGGGCCCGAGGTCGCCATGCAGACCCCGACCTTGCCGGTGGCCTGCGCGTATCCCGTGGCGGCGTGACCGGCGCCCTGCTCGTGGCGCACCAGGACGTGCCGGACCTTCGAGGAGTCCATCATCGGGTCGTACGCGGGAAGGATCGCACCGCCGGGAATGCCGAACACCGTGTCGGCCCCGACCTCCTCGAGCGAACGGATGAGGGACTGCGCACCCGTGACGTGCTCGATGGTGGCGGGCTGCTGCGGTCCGCCTGCGGTACGGGCCCGCGGCTGCGGATGGTGGGCCCCGGAGGCCTGCTCGGTCATCTGCGTCTCTTCTCGAAGCTGAGGGTTTTGACGGGATTTGTGAGGTTGCTGTGCAACAAAAAACCCCCCGTGCCTAGTGGCAAGCGAGGGGAGCGCGTCGGTGCGATGAGCCGGGTTCGTCAGGACCCGGCTTCAGCCGACGCGCTTTCCAAGTACGAGAATTCGGGTGCGCATGGCACTGACCCTCCCCCCGCCGTGCACCGAGTGTCAAGTGGGTGGGACGGAGGTCTCACTATTTGAGCGCAATGGCGGATGCACGAGCGATTCCGGGCCCACCGGACCGCCCTGCCGGACGGGCAGCGCGCTGCCGCTGAGCACCACCGCGCGGCCGTTGCCCGCCAGATCCGGCACCGGATACTGGGCGTGCGTCAGGGACCGCCGCAGCCGGTGTTCGTCGAGCGGCCCGGAGAAGGCCGCGCCCATCCCGTGCGTACAGCCCATGGAGCGCAGGGCGAGGACCTGTTCGGGCAGATCGACGCCGTCCGCGACGGACTGCATGCCCAGGTCACCGGCGATCCGCAGCAGCCCTGCGGTGATCTTGTGCAGCCGGGCGGACTCCACGACGCCGTCCACCAGCCCGCGGTCCAGCCGCAGGACGTCGACCGGGAGCCGGCGCAGCGCGCTGATGGCGGCGTAACCACTGCCGAAGCCGTCGAGGGCGATCCGTACGCCCAGTCGGCGCAGCGCGATCAGCCGGCGCTCCAGGTCGTCCAGCGGGAGGCGGGGATCGCTTTCGGACAGCTCCACGACGAGCGCGCGCGAGGGGAGGCTGTGCCGGGTGAGCAGCGACTCGACGCCCTTGGGGGACAGGGCGTGGTCCAGCAGCCGACGGGCGGAGAGCCGGACCGCGACCGGCACCGGATAGCCGGCCCGGTGGCGCGCCGCGGCCTGTTCGACGGCCTCCTCCAGCTGCCAGCGGTCCAGCTCGGCGGCGCGGTCACCGTCGTCGACGAACCGGCCGCGGTCGCCGACCCGCAGGAATTCGGCCGGGGTGAAGAGAATGCCCTGGGCGGAGCGCCAGCGGGCGTGTGCCGCGACCGCGGTGACCCGTCCGGTGGCCAGCTCCACGACGGGCTGGTGCAGCAGCGCGAAGGCGCCGTCGCTCAGCGCCGTACGGAGCTTGCCGACCAGCTCGGCGCGGTGCGCGACCTCGTCCTGCATCTGGGGTGCGTAGAGCTCCACCCGGCCCTTGCCGGCCTGCTTGGCGCGGTACATCGCGAGGTCGGCGTTGCGCAGCAGGCCCGCGGGGCTCACCCCGGGCTCGGCGAAGGCGACGCCGATACTGGCCGCCACCCGCACATCCCGGCCGTCGATGCGGTACGGCTCGGAGAGCTTGATGCGCAGCCGGTCGGCGATCTCGTGGATACGGAACTCCCGGGCGGCCCGGTCGCGGGTGCCGTCGCCGGTGATCAGCGCGGCGAACTCGTCGCCGCCCAGCCTCGCCGCTATGTCGCCGGAGCGCACCGAGTCGGCGAGCCTGCGGGCGGCCTGCACCAGCAGTTCGTCGCCCGCCTGATGGCCGATGGTGTCATTGACCTGCTTGAAGCCGTCGAGGTCGATATAGAGCACCGCGGTGTCGTGGTCGCTGGCCCGGCGGCCGGTGACGGCCTGGGTGACGCGCTCGGTGAACAGCGCGCGGTTGGGCAGGTCGGTGAGCGTGTCGTGTGAGGCGTTGTGCTGGAGCTGGGCCTGGAGGCGGACGCGTTCGGTGACATCGCGGGAGTTGAAGATCAGGCCGCCGTGGTGGCGGTTGACGGTGGATTCGACGTTCAGCCAGCCGTCACCGCCGGAGCGCCGCTCGCCGGCGCGGAAGCGGCACTCGATACGGGTGGTCGGTTCGTCCTCGGGGGCCGCGGCGAGGAATCTGCGGACCTCGTGCACCACCCGCCCCAGGTCCTCGGGGTGGATCAGCGAGGCCAGCTCGGAGCCGACCAGCTCCTCGGCGTCGCGGCCGTAGACACCGGCGGCGGCCGGGCTCACATAGCGGAGCACACCGGTCGGGGCGGCGATCATGATGACGTCGCTGGAGCCCTGCACCAGGGAGCGGAAGTGGTTCTCCTTCTGCGCCAGCTCCTGGGTGAGGGTGATGTTGTCGAGCAGCATGATGCCCTGGCGGACGACCAGCGCGAGGACGACCGTGCAGCCGGTGAAGAGCACCACGCGGTCGATGCGCCGCCCGTCCAGGACGTTGGTGAGGATGCCCAGCGTGCAGACGGCGGCGGCGAGATACGGGGTCAGTGCGGCGAGCGAGCCCGCGATGGGGCGGCTGCCGTGCGGCTGGACCCGGCGGGCGGCGGGCTTGACGTCCTCCTCGGTGCGCTCCTCCCCCGCGCGGCGGGCGACCCAGGGCGCGTAGGCGAGCAGCATCGAGCCGGCGAACCATCCGGCGTCCAGGATCTGGCCGGAGCGGTAGTGCTCGCGCAGCAGCGGGGAGCTGAACAGGGCGTCGCACAGCACCGTCAACGCCAGTGCCGCGACCGCGGTGTTGATGGCCGAGCGGTGCACCGAGGAGCGCCGGAAGTGCAGCGCGAGCACCATGCTCACCAGCACGATGTCCAGCAGCGGATAGGCCAGCGAGAGGGCGCACTGGGCCACGCTGCGGCCCTGGAAGTGGGCGGTGTGCGCGAGCGCGAGGCTCCATGAGAGAGTGACCAGCGATCCGGCGATCAGCCAGGAGTCGAGACCCAGGCAGACCCAACCGGCCCGGGTCACCGGCCTCTTGGCGAGCACCAGCAGGCCCACGATGGCCGGCGGCGCGAAGAGCAGGAAGCAGAAGTCGGCCAGGGAGGGGCTGGGTACCGTGACCCCTTCGATGACCTCGTACCAGCCCCAGACGCCGTTGCCGAGGCCGGCCATCCCGGAGGACGCGGCGAACAGCATCCAGGCCGGGCGGAACCGGCTGCGGCGCTTGCGTGCGTACAGCCCGCAGGAGACGGCGGCCAGCAAGGCCGCGAAGCTGAGGCCGAAGTCCCCCATGAACGCGGCGACTTCGGGCGATCCCCAGCCGAACGCGGCGCCGATGGCATAGCCGCCGCAGACCACCGCCAGCACGATCTGCGGCACGACGCTCGGCGGGTTGCCGGCCGGCGCCGGCGACCTGGAGAGCATCGCCCCGGGGGCGCTCACCGGACTCTCCCGCTCACCCGTACCGGGCGTCGCCGCGAGCGAAGCTCCTGGGGGCCGCGCAGTATTCCCGCGGGCGCTCGTGGATCGTGCTTCTCGCTACTCGTCCATCGGCCGTACATCGCCCGTCGCCCCCCTCGAGTCCCGGATCGTTCGCACGCGCCGCGTCATTCCCGGCGTCGTCCCCGCTCGGACGATACACCAGTTCCGTCACTCAGGGACATAGCGTCTCTACGGAGCGTGACTACGAGCGAATGGCGAACACTCCTTGCAGTCGTACGGCCTCGTAGCGCTACGCGCAAGCGGTTTCAGTCGGCGGTGGCGACCACGTTCCGCAGGGGCTCGCCGGCCGCGAAAAGCGTCAACTGGTCCCGGATCAGCCGCTTCGCACGGGGCAGGAAGGCAGAGCTGGGGCCGCCGACGTGTGGAGTGACGAGTACGCCGGGAGCGTGCCACAGCGGATGTCCGGTGGGCAGGGGTTCCGGGTCGGTGACATCGAGCGCCGCGTACAGCCGTCCGGATTCCAGCTCGGCGAGCAGTGCCCCGGTGTCGACGACGCGGCCGCGCGCCACATTCACCAGCAGCGCACCGTCCTTCATCTGCGCCAGGAAACCGCTTCCCACCAGGCCACGAGTGGCGTCGGTGAGCGGAGTCGCGAGCACGACGACGTCCGCGTCGGGCAGATGGGCGGACAGGTCGGAGAGTGGATGCACAGGACCGCGCACTGTGTCACGAGCGGTGCGTGCGATGCGTACGACCCGCGCACACTCAAAGGGTGTGAGCCGGTCTTCGATGGCACTGCCGATCGAACCATAGCCCACAATGAGGACCGACTTGTCGGCCAGCGCGGGCCGGAAGTCCGGCCGCCACTCCCCCGCGTCCTGGGCCCGGACGAAGCCCGGGATGTCACGCAGCGCCGCGAGGATCAGGGTGAGCGCCAGCTCCGCGGTGCTGGCGTCGTGGAGCCCGCGGGCGTTGCACAGCTGGGCACCGGACGGCATGTCGGACAGCCCCGGGAGCAGGTTCTCGGTGCCGGCGGTGAGCGCCTGCACCACCCGCACCCGGCTCATCCGGCGCAGCGGGCGCAGGAGGATCTCCGCGCTCTTCATGTAGGGGACGGCGTAGAAGGCGCAGCGGGCGGGGTCGGCCGGATAGTCGGGGCCGGCGTCCCAGTGGACGTAGTGGAGCCCGTCGGGGAGTCCCCCGATCTCCTCGGGCGGGATCGGGAGCCATACGTCGTGCGCCTGGGTGTGCTGGTCCGGTGTTGCCATGTCCCGAGGCTATGCGAAGAGACGTTCTGTTCAGACGTTAGTTTGGTCAGGCCCTTGACCGGGGGCGAGGGGACGGAGGCACAGCCAGGTGGAGCGCAGGACAATCGGTGCGGCGGCCCTTGACGTGGGGGCCATCGGGCTCGGCTGTATGCCGATGAGCTGGGGGTACACCGAGTCGCAGCGCAGCTTGGACAGCTCGCTGCGGGCCGTGCACACCGCGCTGGACCGGGGTTGCAGCCTGCTGGACACCGCCGACATGTACGGCCCGTTCACCAATGAGCTGCTCGTGGGGCGGGTGCTCAAGGAGCGGCGGGCGGACGCGTTCGTCTCGACCAAGTGCGGGCTGCTGGTGGGTGAGCAGCACATCGTCGCCAACGGGCGGCCCGGTTACGTCAAGCGGGCCTGCGATGCCTCGCTGCGCCGGCTCCAGACCGACCGTATCGACCTCTACCAGCTGCACCGGGCCGATCCCGAGGTGCCCATCGAGGAGACCTGGGGGGCGATGGCGGAACTGGTGGCGGCCGGGAAGGTGCGGTCGCTGGGGCTCTGTGCGGTGGGCGCGCGGGCGGTCCGGCCGGCCCGCGCGGCCCGTACGGAGCGGCGGCCGGCCGGGCGGGCGCGTCCCCGGTCCCGGATGCACGACGGGACGCTGGCCCAACTGGAGCGGATCCAGCAGGTGTTCCCGGTGAGCAGTGTGCAGGCCGAGCTGTCGGTGTGGTCGCTGGACGCGCTGGAGGCGCTGCTGCCGTGGTGCGAGTCGCGGGGTGTCGGCTTCCTGGCGGCGATGCCGCTGGGGAACGGCTATCTGACCGGCACCCTCACCCCGGGGCAGGGCTTCGAACCGGAGGACCTACGGGCCCGCCACCCCCGTTTCACCGCCGAGATGATGGCCGCGAACCAGCCGGTGGTGGCCGGGCTGCGACGGGTCGGTGCCCGCTACGGCGCGACGCCGGGGCAGGTGGCGCTGGCGTGGACGCTGGCGCAGGGCCGGCATGTCGTCCCGGTGCCGGGCACGAAGAAGGAGCGTTGGGCGGCGCAGAACGCCAAGGCCGCGGAGCTGACGCTCACCCGCGAGGATCTGGCGGAGATCGCCGCGCTGCCGCCGGCGCGGGGGTCGTGGTACTAGGGACGGCAGGAAGGGGCAGGGGCGAACAGGCCGGGAGATGGCGTCCCGTGTTGCCTGGCGCGGGCGCGACGGCCCTCCCTGGCAGCCCGCCCGTGGGCGCGGCTTGCCGCCGTCCGGCGGGCCCGCACGGCCCGCTCGCGGCCCGGCCGTCCGCGGCGGATCATGGCAGGTGGGAGTGGCTCCGGAGCGCGTACGGCGCGGCGGTGCGGCGCGCGATGTGGTGTTCTTGTCCACGCCCTGCCGACGAGAGGACCCTGCCGTGCAACGCCGTTCCCAGACCGCCGTGTTGGCCGCCGCTTCGCTGCTCCTGGCAGCGGGCTGCTCGTCCGGCGGCGCGCAGCCCGAGGGCGGTGGCAGCTCCCCGGCGGCCCCGTCGAAGAGCGCCGACGCCTCGCCGGGCGCCACACCGGAGTCCACCGCACCGCCCGCCAAGGGCTCGGTGAAGGTGACCCGCTCCCTGACGACCGGGCTGACGTCGCCGTGGGGGGTGGCGGTGCTGCCGGGCGGGGATCTGCTGGTCGCCTCCCGTGACACCGGAAAGATCGTCCGGGTCTCGGCGGACAGCGGCAAGAAGACCGAGCTGGGATCGGTGCCCGGCGTGGACCCGGGGGGCGAGGGCGGGTTGCTGGGGATCGCGGTGTCCTCGACGTTCGGCGCGGACCACCAGGTGTACGCGTACTTCACCACCGCGTCCGACAACCGCATCGCCCGCATGAACTACGACGAGAAGCGCCCGCCGGGCAATCAGCTGGGCGCGCCCGACACGATCTTCAAGGGCATTCCGAAGGGACAGATCCACAACGGCGGGCGGATCGCGTTCGGTCCGGACAAGATGCTGTACGTGGGCACCGGCGAGACCGGTGACAGCGGGCTGGCCCAGGACAAGGACTCACCGGCCGGCAAGATCCTGCGGATGACGCCGGACGGCGAGCCGGCGCACGGCAACCCCGAGGCGGATTCGGTGGTGTACGACTACGGCCACCGCAATGTGCAGGGGCTGGCCTGGGACGACGGCAAGCGGCTGTGGGCCTCGGAGTTCGGGCAGGACACCTGGGACGAGCTCAATCTCATCGAGCCGGGCAGGAACTACGGCTGGCCGGAGGTCGAGGGCCGGGCCAAGGGCGGGGCGAAGGGGCCCGGGTTCGTGAACCCGGTCGAGCAGTGGAAGACCGCGGACGCCTCGCCCAGCGGTATCGCCGTCGCCAAGGGCTCGGTCTGGATGGCGTCGCTGCGCGGCGAACGGCTGTGGCGGATCCCGCTGAACGGGACGAAGCCGGTGGCCGCTCCGCAGGCCTTCCTGAAGGGCACCTACGGACGGCTGCGGACCGTCGTGGCGGCCGGCGACGGCACGTTGTGGCTGGTCACCAGCAACACCGACGGACGGGGCACTCCGCACAAGGGCGATGACCGGATTCTCCGCCTCAAGGTGAGCTGATCCGGCAGATCCCTTTTCGGGTGTCCTGCCTACACTCGGGGAGCAGGGGGGACGGGTGCGCGCACACCGAAGAGGGGGCAGGGCACCATGTTCAACATCGCGGAAGAACTGTTCGCACCGGGGCGCAAGAACACCGACGAGGAGCGGCAGCGGATGTCGCTCGTCGTCGATGACGTGGGCGACGGCGACCCCGGCAAGGGCCCGATAGATCTCGCCTCGGGCACCGTTGTCGTCCGGATGGCGCCGCAGCGGCAGGACCGGGACGCCGGGCCGCCCCTGGGCCCGTCCCGGCCGGGTGCCGGTTCGCCGAACGTGCCCTAGCCGGCCGCTGGTTCGCCGAAGAGGCGCAGGCGGTGCGCCACCGCGCCCGCCTCGCCGCGGCCGGAGACGCCCAGCTTGGCGAGGATGTTGGAGACATGGACGCTGGCGGTCTTCGGGGAGATGAACAGGGCGTCGGCTATCTGGCGGTTGCTGCGGCCGTCGGCGACCAGCCGCAGCACCTCGCGTTCGCGCGGGGTCAGGCCGAGGGATTCGGCGGGGGCGGCGGCCGGGAGTGCCTCGGCGGCGCGGGTGCTGTGGGCAGCCGTCCCGGCCGTGGAGTCCGGTATCAGGCCCGGCAGCGGGACCCGGGCCCGCTGGGCGAGGAGTTCGAGTTCGTCGGCGAGCGGGCGGGCGCCCATCGTCACAGCGGCGGTGTGCGCCTGGGTGAGCAGGAGGACGGCGGCCTCCCGCGGGGTACGGCCGTGCAGTCCGGCGGTGGCCCGCTCGCTGACGTGGAGGAGTGATTCGGCCCAGCGGTAGCAGGCACGGGCGAGTTCGTGCGGGCGCTCCAGGGGCTTGAAGGCGGCGACCGCCCCGGCCCAGGCGTCGGGGGTCTCGCGGCCCTCGGCACGGCGGAGTTCGGCGTCGACCGCGCGGTCGTAGGCCGACCAGACCGGGCAGAGCTCGGGCAGCCGCTTGGCCGCGTCCCGGATGCGGGCGAGGATCGCGGGCCGGCCGGGCTCGGCGGCGGGCAGTCCGCGGGCGTCCGCCTCGGCGGTGGCGGCCGCCCACAGCAGCGGCCAGGTGTAGCGCTGGGTGCCAGGCGGGAAGCCGGCGTCCAGGGCCTGCTGGAGGATGCTGCGGGCATCCAGGAGGCGGCCCTGGCGGGCGGCGATGCGCAGGGCGTGCCGCGCCATGACGAGGGCGTGCTGCGGCTGGGGGTCGTGGGTTCCGTAGTACTCCTGGGCGATGGCCAGTTCGCGTTCGGCCTCGGCGAGGTCTCCTCGGTCCAGCGCGAGACCGGTGCGGCGGCTGGCGGCCAGGGCGATGGCGCGCGGGTTCTGCGCGAGGCGGCGGGCGTCGGCGGCGGCCCGGCCCGCCTCCTCCCAGCGGCCCAGCGACTGAAGGGATTCGGCGCGGTTGCCCAGCACCCAGCTGGTGCTGTCCTTGAGGCCGTAGCGGGTGGTGAGTTCGACGCCCTGGTCGGTGACCTCGACGGCTTCCCGGGAGCGGCCGACGCCTTCCAGCGCGGAGGCGAAGTTGACCTGGCCACGGCCGATGACGGCGAAGTAGCCGCGGTCGACGGCCCGTTCCAGGCTCGTACGGAACTCGGTGATGCCCTCGTCGACATGGCCGGCGTCGACCCGCAGCCCCGCCAGGGTCAGCCGGGAGTTGAGCTCGGCCTCCTCGTCGCCGACCAACCGGGCCAGCTCCACGGCGCGTTCGGCCGTCGCGAAGGTGCCCGGTCCCGGTTCGTGCAGGACCTCCCAGCCGGCGACGGCGGCCAGCACCTCGGCATGTACGGAGGACGGCGGCAGTCCGCGGACCAGCTCCTGTGCGGTGCCGAGGTCCTCCCAGCCGTTGCCGCGGCCGGTGCTCTGGCAGAGGCGGGAGCGCTGCACCAGGAACCAGGCCGTGCGCAGGGGGTCCTGCTCGCTGCGCAGCGAGCGCAGGGCACGCTTGGTGATCGTGAAGGCCCGTTCGATGTCGCCGGACAGCCGGGCGGCCACCGCGATCTCGGCGAGCAGGTCGAGGAAGCGCAGGGCGTCGCCGTCATGGCAGCCGCAGGCCGGATACGCCTCGGCGTAGTCGACCGGGCGCACCCCCTGGCGGACCTCGGTGGGGGCGTCGTCCCACAGCTCCAGGGCGCGGTCCAGCAGCCGCAGTTGCTCGGCGTACGCATGGCGGCGGCGGGCCTGGACGGAGGCGGCGAGGACGGCGGGCAGGGCCTTGGCGGCGTCATGGGCCTTGTACCAGTAGCTGGCCAGCCGGGCGGCGCAGACCTCGGCGCGGACCAGGGAGGGGTTGGCCTCCAGAGCTTCGGCGTAGCGGCGGTTGAGGCAGGTGCGCTCGCCGGGCAGCAGATCGTCGACGACCGCCTCGCGGGCGAGGGCGTGCCGGAAGCGGTAGCCCGTGCCGTCCTGGGTGGGTACGAGGGTGTTGCTGCCGACGGCCGCCCGCAGCGCCTCGATGAGGTCGTCCTCGGGCATCCGGCAGACGGCGGAGAGGAGTTCGTGTTCGACGGTGGAGCCGCCCTCGGCGGCCGTGCGCACCACCCGCTGGGCGTCCTCGGGCAGCGCCTCGACGCGGACCAGCAGCAGATCGCGCAGGGGGTCGCTGAGGCCGTGCAGCGCGCCGTCGGCGAGGCCGCGGGCCAGTTCCTCGACGAAGAAGGCGTTGCCCTCGGAGCGCTTGTAGACCCGGTCGACGGTGTCCTCTTCGGGGTCGCTGCCGTTGATCCCGGCGATCTGGGAGCGGACCTCCTCGCGGTTGAAGCGGGCCAGTTCGACGCGCCGGACCGTGCGCATCCGGTCGATCTCGGCGAGGAACGGGCGCAGCGGATGGCGGCGGTGGATGTCGTCCGAGCGGTAGGTGGCCACCAGGAGGACGTTGGCGTCGTGCAGCGCCCTCAGGAGATAGGCGAGCAGTTCGCGGGTGGAGCGGTCGGCCCAGTGGAGGTCCTCGATGACGAGGACGAGGGTGCGGTGGGCGGCGAGCCGCTCCAGGAGGCGGGCGGTCAGCTCGAAGAGGCGGGCACGGCCGATCTCCTCGTCATGGGCCTCGCCGGGGGTCTCCCCCAATTCGGGCAGGATGCGGGAGAGTTCGCCCTCCTGGCCGGCGACGGCGGCGGCCAGCTCGTCGCGCAGATGCCAGTTGAGGGTGTGCAGGATCGCGGAGAACGGGGCGAAGGGCAGACCTTCGGAGCCGATCTCGATACAGCCGCCGAGCGCGACGAGCGCGCCCCGGGCGCGCGCGGACTCGCCGAACTCCTCGATGAGACGGGTCTTTCCGACCCCTGCCTCACCCCCGATCAGCAGGGCCTGGGGCTCGCCGGATGCCGCGATGCAGTCGAGCGCGCCCTCCAGCACGGCGAGTTCGGCCGCTCGGCCGACGAACACGGGACTGACGGACCTGGTCTCCACGCCGCTGAGCATCGCACAGGGGTCTGACAATCCGGCAGCGGGTTTCGCTGCACGGAGCGAGTGGCCCGGTACGTGGCACGCCCGGCCCGGTGCAGTGCGCACCTGGGGCCGGGCGTGGGGCGGTCGGGCCGGCTGTGGGGCCGGCGAGTGGCGTGGCACGGGGGCCTCGGGGTCAGGCGGTGGCGCGGCGTACCCGCGCCCACCGGCTCCGCGCCCTCACCCTCCCCTCGGGTTCGTCGGACCCGGAGCGGGCGGCGGCGCGCTGCCGGGTCTGCCCGGCCTCGTGTACCAGGCGCTGCCGGTCGGCCTCCCGGCGCAGCTCTTCGTGACGGACCCGGAGCTCCAGCTCGGAGTGGAACATGGTGTCTCCCCTGACGACGGTGTGGTGTGCTGCCCGACGGTGTGTCGAGTGGTTCCAGCCTCGTCGCCAAGGGGGGTCCGCCACATCGGGAGACCTCCCGATCTTCGTGTCCGTACAGTCCTTAGGAACGGGTACCCGGCGGGCGGAGGGGTGCCTAGGGAGGGGGTCCGGGGGCCGTAGGGACCCCGGAAAACCGATGCGGTGAGGGTCAGTCGCGGCAGGGCGAATCCTGCTGCTTCGGCGCCGTCAGGCTGTACGCCCCGCAGGCGACCACCGCTTCGGGCTCGCCGGCCGACTGCCGGAGGATCACCAGGGTCTTCCGCTTCGGGGGGCCGCTGCTGAACTCGGAGAAGCTGACGACCCCGGTGGCACCGTCGAAGGTGATGTTGTTTCTCAGGGCGGTCAGAACGGATTCCCGCCGCACGGTGCTGCCCGCATTGTCCACGGCCCTGGACAGGACGTGGAAGGCGTCGTAGGAGACCGCGGAGTGCCCGTCCTGCCGCCAGGGGTCCTGCGGATACTGCCTGTTGTACTGGCGCACGAAGTCCTTGGTCTTCGCGCTGGCGCGGCTGTCCTCCTCGGGGAGGCGGTGCGCGGAGTGGTACAGCCGGAGCCAGTCCTTGTCGGCATACTGGCCGGTGAGCGCCACATTCGTCAGCTCATTGCCGCCGAGCACGGTGAGATCGTTCTCGATGCAGGTCCCGTTGGTGTCCATGGCTCTGACGAAGGCCGTGAAGTCCTTCGCCCGTGCGGTCCAGTAGACGACGGTGTCCGGTTCGGCCTTCAGGGCCTGGCACACCTGGCCGACGAGCTGGTCGGCCGTGGTTGCCTTCTGCGTACCCCCTTGTGTGGCGAAGGGCTGTGAGTCCTGGCGGAAGCTGATGACCGTCTCGCCCCCCTTGAAGGCCTGCTGGAACCTGTCGGCGAGGCTCTCGCTGTAGAGGTCGTCGGGGGTCCGTACGATCACCGCGTGCCCGGCGGG
This sequence comes from Streptomyces sp. bgisy130, assembly GCF_057708345.1. Classification (NCBI taxonomy): domain Bacteria; kingdom Bacillati; phylum Actinomycetota; class Actinomycetes; order Kitasatosporales; family Streptomycetaceae; genus Streptomyces; species Streptomyces sp. bgisy130. The sequence continues at coordinate 158,052 of NZ_JBYISA010000012.1, read as the reverse complement.
AACGCATTCCACCTGCGCGTGCGGGTCCGTCTGCCCCGGCTTCGCCACGAGGGGGGAATGGGCGGCGAAGGCGGCCTCAATGCCTGCTTCCGTGCTGTTGGCCGGCGTGAAGGGCCAGTAGGAATCGCTTTGCTGCATCTCGTCCGCCGTCGCGGTGGTGCCGACCATCGGCATGCCGATGGCGCCCAGTTCCTTCACGGCCGCCTGGGTCTCCTTCGTGCTCTGCGCGAAGCCCAGGACGCCGACGATCTGCTCGTACGCCTTCTTGGAGTTCTCCTGCTTGACTTCCTGGATGAGGTCACGCACGGCGGGGACGGCTTCGCGGAAGCCCGCACCGGCCCTCCGCACTTCCACCCGCAGCGGTACCCGGGAGGAGTCCGAAGCGGCGTCCTCGATCAGCCGCTGCTGCCACATGGCGGCCCCGCGCAGTTCGGGGATGGCCCCGTCGAAGATGGTGTCCTCGGCACTCGTCGGAGGGGTCGATTCGAAGAGCACGACGGTGCGCACCGCGCGGGTTTCGGCGTACTTCTCGGCCTCCTGGTTCTGCTTGTCGATCCGGTTCTGCGCATCCTGGTACCACTCCTTCGGCCTGACCTCGACGCGCTCGGTCTGGCTGCCGGCCGCGGCCGGCCGGTCCCCGCCCACACACCGGGTCTCCGGCGGCGTTTCCCAGAAACCGGGTGCGAGGGCGCCGCCCACCAGGAGCGTGGCCAGCGCGGCCAGTTCGACGGCGGTCACGGCGCGCCAGCCCATCGTGAACTTCCGTGGCTGCACCGGGGGAATCTGCAGTCCGGGACGCTCGAAGGGCTCGTCCTCCAGGGGCACCACGACCGGCCGCGGGTTGCTGGAGTGGAGCAGGCTGCTCGCCCGGCGGAGGTTGGTGCGTTCCACGCCCAGCTCGGCCTGCAGGGAGCCGGAGGGACGGCCGACCGCGATGACGAGCGGGCCGGGCCCGTCCAGCCCGGGCTGGAGGGTGTGTAACGCGCGCAGGAACCGCTCCGCCGCGTCGGCTCCCGGGGCGCCCTCCGGCGGAATCTCCACCAGCAGTACGGGGCGGGCCACCCTGCGGCGGCGCTTGGGCAGCAGCCGTCCGACGGCGGGTTTGCGCAGGTCCTCCAGCAGGGCGCGCAGCAGCAGGAGTTCGAGGGCGGCGAGGCCCTCCTTGTGGCGCGGATGGCTGGGCTCCAGACTCAGCCGGGGCGACTGGCGGGCCCCTACCTGGTCGAGGAGTTCGAACACCGGCGCCCCGCCGGCGGTCGCGTTGAGGTGTTTGCCGAGCCAGCCGCTGCGCTTGGACCTGACGAGCTTGCGGTTCTGCCGCCGGGCCCAGATCCACCGGGGCAGGGTCCGGGTCAGCGAGTGCCATACGAGCCCGACGAAGAAGCCGTACACCCCGCCGATGGGCGCGGTGTCCGTGCCGCCCATGTGCCACAACAGGCCGGGGAGGCCGCCCCGTTCGGCCCGCTGACGGTAGACGTGGTCGCGTAACTTCCGCGCCCCCAGGCCGCCGCCCGGACGGCTTTCCTGTATCTGGGCGACGACATCAGCCATCAGCCAGAAGTTGGGGAAGCGGTCAGGGGTCGAACGCCGGGGGATGTCGAATTCGAGGCCCCTGCCCGCCTGGACGGTGAGCAGGGGCACATCCTCCTCGGCGTACAGCACCGTGTGCGGCACGCGCTTGTACTCGGGTCCGAGTGCCCAGCGCAGGGCTTCCAGGACCCGGTGGGTGTGGGCCTCCGGGGCATCCGCCGGGGTGCTGAGGAGGAGCAGGGGCGGCTTGTTCTCCAGGAGGTCCCGGCGGGCGGGGTTCACGGCGGTGCGGTACTCGCGGATGAAGTAGTCCGCTCCCGCATCGTCGGGGAAGGAGGAGGGTTCGACGGAGTTGTTCGCGGATCTCACCTCAAAGGTCCAACTAATGATCTACGCACGGTAGTTATCCATGCTAGATGGGTGACCGTGAGGGCTCAATCGACTTGCGGAAATTGTGGATGACGCGCGGCAGCCGCCGCCGGTTCGCCGGGAGCGCGGCCCGGCAGGGCCACCACGCCCCCGCCAATGGCGAAGACCCACCGGACGGACCGGTGGGTCTTCAAGGGATGTCGGTTTCGGTGGCCTACGGACCGGCCGGGCCGCCCGTCGGGGCCTTGGGCACGGTCGGCATGCTGCCGAACAGGTCGAGGTACATGCCCGCGGAGATCAGGATCCCCAGCACGCCCAGGACCAGTCCGCCCCAGGCGACGGCCCGCACCCAGGTGGCGCGCGGGCGGGTCAGCACCACCGTGGCGGCGAGCACGGCCAGGAGCGCGAAGACTCCGTTGACCAGGGCGTTGGTGTGCCAGGAGGCGCCGTAGACGGCGGCGATCTGGTCGCTGGCCTTGCCCGACTGGAGTTTGATCTGGCCCATCAGGTTCGCCCGCTCGGCCATCGTCGTACCGAGCCAGGTGCCCGTGACGGACGCGAGGCCGAGCCCCGCGGCGACGACGGCACCGGCGCCGGCGGCGATCCCGGTGGAGGTCGTGACGGGCACGGTGTCCGGGCCGTGGTCCGGCTCGTCGGTGCCGTCGTCCGCGCCGAGGTCACTGGCCTCGTCCTGCGCGGCGAGGGCGGCGTTCTCATCGGCCTGCTCGTCGGCCTTGGCGGCGGCCTTGCCGGCCGCCTCGGCCTCGGTGGCCTCCGGAATCGCGGCTGTCTCCGTGGCGGTCTGCGCCGGCACGGCCTTCTCGTCGTCGGTCTTCTTCTCGGTCGTCCTGGTACCCATGGGCGCGACGGTAGGCGTCCCGTCTGAGAGTCGGATGAGAGCCGGGGCGCCGAGCGCGCGGCGGACGGCGACACGCCGACCGCGGGGGCCGCACCCAGGGGCGGTCCGGTCGCGGTCCGGGGCCGGTGGCTACACGCCGACCAGCGGTTTCTCCCCGTCCTGGGGGCCGGGCAGCCGCACCCCGCCCGGCTCCGGCGGCGGCTCGATGCTGATCCGGGGCAGCCACCGGTCGAGCCAGGACGGCAGCCACCAGTTGGCGCCGCCCAGCAGATGCATCAGGGCGGGCACCAGCAGCGTACGCAGCACGAACGCGTCCAGGGCGACGGCGCCGGCCAGGCCGATGCCGAACATCGCGATGATCCGGTCGCCGCTGAGGATGAAGGCCCCGAACACCGCGATCATGATGACCGCCGCCGAGTTGATCACGCGGCTGGTCTCGGCGAGGCCGACCCGTACCGCCCGCCGGTTGTTGTGCGTCAGCTGCCACTCCTCGTACATCCGGGAGACCAGGAACACCTGGTAGTCCATGGACAGGCCGAAGAGCACCGACACCATGATGACCGGCAGGAACGGTTCGACCGGGCCGGCGCTGCCCAGCCCCAGCAGTTCGCTGCCCCAGCCCCACTGGAAGACCGCGACCACGATCCCGAAGGACGAGGCCACGGCGGCGACGTTCATCAGCGCGGCCTTGAGCGGTATGCCGATGCTGCGGAAGGCGAGCAGCAGCAGGACCGAGCCCAGCGCGATCACGACGCCGATGAAGAGCGGCAGCTTGCCGACGATGACGGACGCGAAGTCGTCGTAGCTGGCGGTGATCCCGCCGACCTGTACGCGCAGCGTGCTGGTGCCCGCGGCCTCGGGCAGCACCTCCGTCCGCAGGCGTTCCACCAGGTCGGAGGTCTGCCGGGACTGCGGTGAGGTGGTGGGTACGACGGTGATCACGCCGGTGCTGTGGTTGCCGTCGAACGTGGGACGGCTGACCTGGGCGACGCCGGGGGTGTCCCGCAGCCGGTCCGGCAGGTCCGAGAACGCGATCCGGTCCTTGGCGCCGTCCAGGGTGCCGACGAGCGTCAGCGGCCCGTTGAAACCGGGGCCGAAGCCGCTGCCGTTGCCGTCGCCCGCGAGCAGGTCGTACGCCTTGCGGGTGGTCGAGGTGGCCGGGTTGTTGCCCTGGTCGGAGGTGCCCAGATGGAGGCCGAAGGTCGGCAGCGCCAGGACGAGCATGACGGCCGCCGCGATGGTGCCCAGCAGTTTGGGGTGCCGCTCTACGAAGCCGGACCACCGGGCGGCGATCCCGGTGGTCCGCTCGCGCCGCGGTCCGTGCTCGGCCAGCCGGCGCCGCTCGCGACGGCTCAGCGCCCGCATCCCGATCAGCCCGAGCAGCGCCGGCAGCAGGGTGACGGCGGCGGCCACGGTCAGGACGACGGTGAGCGAGGCGGCGAGGGCGACGCCATTGAGGAAGCTCAGCCGCAGGATCAGCATGCCCAGCAGCGCGATACAGACCGTGGCACCTGCGAAGACGACCGCGCGCCCGGAGGACGCGACGGCCCGGATGGCGGCCTCTTGGACCGACAGGCCCGCACGCAGCCCCTTGCGGTGCCGGGTGACGATGAACAGCGCATAGTCGATGCCGACGCCGAGCCCGATCAGCATGCCGAGCATCGGGGCGAAGTCGGCAACGGTCATGGCGTGGCTGAGCAGGGTGATGCCGGCCGAGGCGGTGCCGACGGCGGCGAGCGCGGTGATGATCGGCAGGAAGGTCGCGGCGAGCGAGCCGAAGGCGAGGAAGAGCACCACGGCCGCGGCGCCCAGCCCGATGATCTCCGCCAGTTGGGCGCGCGGGGCCTCGGTCAGCGCGATGCCGGCGCCGCCCAGCTCGACCTGGAGGCCCCGGCCGGACGCGTGCTGCGCGGTGTCGACGACCTTCCTGACCTGGGCGACGTCCAGCTCGTCGGTGGACCGGTCGAAGATCACGGACGCATAGGCGGTGTGCCCGTCCTTGCTGATCTGCCGCGCCCCGGTGCCGCCCGCGCCGTGTTTGCCGTAGGGGCCCTGCACCTCGGAGACGCCGGGCAGCCCGGCGATCTCCTTCAGGGTGTGCCGCATCGTCTTCTCTACGGCGCCGGAGCGGACCGTTCCGGGGTCCGTGTGCCACACGACGGTGTCGCCGTCCCCGGAGCGTTCCGGGAAGGCCTTCGCCATACGGGCGGTCGCCTGCCCGGATTCGGTCCCGGGCACCTCGTAGTTGTTCGAGTACGCGGCCCCCGTCACCCCCGCTGCGACGGCGACCCCCGCGAAGGCGGCCAGCCAGAGCACGATCACCACGATGCGGCGCCGGAGACACCACCGAGCCAGAGCGGTCACGGACCTCGTCTGCTTCCCGGGTTGGGCGTCGATATCTCCCGGGGGCGGGCGGTGCCGAACGCGGATGTACGGGGACGGGGCGGGCCGTCGCACACGCAAAAGCGGAAGCGTCCGGTCCACCCCTGGGGCAGGATGCCAGCCGGAAAAGATCCTTTGACCTCTTTGTGGACTTCCCCACAAAGAGACGGGAATGGGGAACTCCGCTCCGCCCCGTACACCGAGGCTCAGCCGGTGACCGACTCCTTGCCGTTCTCCACATGCCCCATGAGCCGGCGGTGGAAGGACCGGTCCTCGGCGACCGTGAGGCGGAGGTCGTACCAGCCGTGCGCGGCCGCGGCGGGGTACCCGACGGTGCGGCTGCGGCCGGCCTTCACCTTGACCGTGCGCGGCGCGGTGTCCGTGTAGGCCAGCGGCGTGAGGGTGCAGGTCAGCTCGGTGCGGCCGGGGTTGGTGACGGTCAGGTGGAGCTCCTGCCGCCGGGCGTCGATCCGGGTGCTGATCTTGACGGCCGCGGCGGCGCCGCGGCCGGTACCGGCGAATTCCCGCCGGAAGCCGTTGGGCCCGGTCACCGTGAAGCGGTACGTACCGCCCTTCACCGGCACTTCCCAGCGCTCCGTCCCCTCGACGTCCCGGTGCTGCGGCGCACCGAATTCCTTCGCATACGGATAGAGCGCCAGGTGGACGGAGGCCCGGCCGGTGTTGCGGACGGCCATCCGGAAAACCGAGGCGCCCGGGTCGAAGCCGCCGTCGGCGTCCGGCTGGTAGGGCAGCGCCCTGGCCGGCCGGCCACCAGGCTCCTGCTGCGGCAGCGCCTGCCGGACCGGCGGCTGGGGTGCCCAGCGCCCGCTGAACGCCGGGATCGCGCCGGGTTGCCGCACCGACGGCTGTCCTCGCCCACGGGAGAAGTCGAAGGCGGCGGTCAGATCACCGCAGACGGTGCGCCGCCAGGCGCTGATGTTGGGCTCCTCGATTCCCGTCCAGCACTCCAGGAAGCGGGTGATCGAGGTGTGGTCGAAGACCTGGGAGCAGGCGTAGCCGCCGACCGTCCACGGCGAGATGACGAGCATCGGCACCCGGATGCCCAGACCGGTCGGCCGGCCGTCCCAGAATTCCCCGTCGGTCCCGGCGGGCGGCACCGGGGGCGGCACATGATCGAAGAACCCGTCGTTCTCGTCGTAGGTCAGGAAGAGCGCGGTGCGCCGCCAGACGTCCGGGTTCCGGCCGAGCGCGTCCAGCACCTGGTAGACGAGGGTGGCGCTCTCGACCGGCGAGGAGGAGCCGGGGTGCTCGGAGTCCGCGGCGGACGGCACGAGGTAGGACACCTCGGGCAGCTTGCCGCTCGCCACATCCGCGGCGAACGCGGTCGCCAGGGTGTCCGGCTCGCCCCGCCGCAGCGCCCGCTCGAACAGGCTCCGCTCCGCGCGGCTCAGCCCCTTGACGCCGTCCCCCAGGAGCCCCTGGAGCCGCTTGCGCCCGGCCTCGTCGGCGCCCGCCAGCGTCATATAGAAGGCGGTCATGGTCCGCACGCCGTCCACCTTGGCCAGGGCCTTCCTCGCGACCGCCTTGAAGCGCGCGTAGAACTCCAGGTTGTTGTCGGTGAAGTTGTCCCACTCCTGGTAGACGCGCCAGCTGCGGCCGGCCTTCTCCAGCCGCTCGGCGTAAGTGGTCCAGGTGTAGCCGGGGTGGGTGTCCTCCTCGTAGGCGTCGTTGCCGACCGCCCGCTTCCCGTTGGGCTCGTAGCCCGTCCAACCGCTCACCAGGTGGTTGCGGTTGGGGCTGGTCGAGGAGTGGATGGAGGAGTGGTAGGCGTCGCAGACGGTGAAGGTGTCCGCGAGCTCGTGGTGCAGCGGGACGTCCTGCCGGTCGTAGTGCGCCATGGTGGCGGCCGTCTTGGCGGTGACCCAGCCGTTCATCCAGCCGCCGTTCCAGGCCACCGCCCCGCCGAACCAGCTGTGGTCCAGCGCGCCGATGTACTGGAGGTCCTTCTTCTGCGCGGCGGCCGCCTCGCGCACCGGGAAGGGCAGCACGGTGCCGAGGCCCAGCAGCCCCGGCTGCTCGAAGACGCTGCGGCCGCCGGGCAGTTCGATGGCATTGCGGTCCGCGTAGCCGCGTACCCCGCGCAGCGTGCCGAAGTAGTGGTCGAAGGACCGGTTCTCCTGCATCAGCACGATGACGTGCTCGATCTCCGCGAGCCCGCCGCCGCCCCGGGCAGGCCGGGCCGCGTCGGCCGCCAGTGCCTGCTGCAACGACGGCGGCAGCAGCGACCCGGCCATCGCCGCGCCCGCCGCGCCCGCCCCAACTCCCAATACACGTCTACGAGATATCTCCGGTGCCACGCCCGACCTCCCAGTCGACAGTCACGACAACCACGGACCGCTCAATGGTCTGCGTTCGGCCCATTGAGCCGGTGCGAGCGGGACGCTAGCGGAGCGACCTGACCGGCGATAGGCAGCGTGGTGACAACTCCGGGTTATCCACAGGCGGTTGCGGCGTCGAAGGATCACCTCTTAGGTTCAATGGCATGGGGGAAATCGAACATCCGGCGAATGCAGGCCCCGGCGCGCCGCGCCGCAGGCGGCTCTGGGCCGCGGTCGCCCTGGCCATGGCCGCACTGCTCCTCGCCGCCTGGGCCACGGTGAACGGCGCGTGGCCCTGGAGCGGCTCCCTGCCGGACCGGGCGTGCTGGGGCTCCCTCGACCGCTCGCTGCTGACGAAGGCGGCACCGGGCGACGCGTCGTGGGAGGTCAGGGAGGAGAAGGACCGGTGGGGCGACCCGGATTGCACGGTGCAGCGGGGCGACTGGCGGCTCGACGCCACCGTCATGACGACCCCGCTCAAGGCGGACATGTGGTGGGGCCTCGGCACCGTCCCGCTCCGCCACGGCCTGCCCGGGATGATCAAGCCGAACCCCAACCGGGTCGACGGCTGGCTCCGCCTCCCCCAGTGCCACAACAAGCTGGCACACATCAACGTCCCCAGCGCGGGGGCGGACCGGCACGCCGCCTCGGACTTCGCGGCCAGGAGCCTGCTCGCCGTCGGCAACGCCCAGATAGCCCGGTGCGGGGGCAAGCCCTTCCCCGTCCCCCGGAGCTTCACCTGGCCCGCGCCGAAGCCCGTGCACCTCTCGCACGGCGAGACGCCCTGCGGCGTGGCGGACGCCAGGACCGTACGGGAATGGGCCGACGGGGAGGTCCGCCAGTTCGGCGGCTTCAGCGCCGACCCGGTCAGCCGGTGCTCCGCCCTGGAGGAGGGCGACGACGCGCGCGGCCTGGGATTGTTCTCGGCGCTCGTGCTGCGCGACCGGGCAACCCTGGACGCCTTCTCACCGACCGGCGTCCAGGCCCGTGTACAGGTGTCGTCCGCCCGGCCCTTGAAGCTGACGGCCAAGGACCTCCGCTTCGACGGCGACGCCGCCACGGAACTGGCCTGCGCAGGCGGCCGCGAGCGCAGATATGTCCACGTGATCTCCGAGGGTTCGGACGCCCAGTACACGGCGATCAAACGCGCCGTGCTGACCAAGGTCGCCGCCTCCATGGGCTGCCACTGACCCGCACCGGCCGCCCCCGGCCCGGTCAACGCCGGCCGCCCACATACTCCGGCCACCACTCACACCACACGACCTTGCCCGGGGCGCGCTCCCCCACCCCCCACTTGTCCGCGAGCGCGGACACCAGCAACAGCCCCCGCCCGCACTCCTCTTCCGCCGCACCGTCCCGCACCGGAACCCGTGGCTCCCCGTCCCCGCTGTCGTGCACCTCGACCCGCAACAGCCCGTCCTCGCCCAGCAACAGCCGCAGCCGGTACTCACGACCGGGCGGAACACCGTGCAGCAGGGCGTTGGTGGCCAGTTCACTGACGCACAGCAGCACCTCGTCCGCCCGGCGTTCCAAGTCCCATTCGACGAGCGCGTTACGGGCGAACTCCCTGGCCAGCGGCACGGATCGGCGCTCCCGCCGGTAGCGCACCGTACGGGCACAGAGCGTCTGGATCTCCTTTTGCATGGCGCCACTGTCACAGTGCGTAACTACGCTGGACCACAGTGTCAGGTCGTACAGATCCGCTGTACGACTTCTGGCTGTGTCATGCCGTCACTGGGAGGGGAAGGCAGAGCGCATGCACCAGGCGAACAAGGCGAACAAACCGAAGAAAATCACTTCCTGGCACGTCATCGGCGCCCTGCTGAGTCATTTCCGCCGGGCCGCCCGCATCACCCAGCCCGAACTGGCCGAGCGGGTGGGGCTCCACGAGGACACCATCGGCTCCATCGAGCAAGGCCGCCGACCGCTCAAGCTCGACCTGGCCGAGACCCTGGACGAAATCCTCGACACCAAGGGCGCGTTGGCGGTCGCGGTGGCGAAGGTTCCGGAGCGGGAGAAGCTGCCCGCGTTCGTACAGGACCTGGTGGAGCATGAGGAGGCCGCGCTGACGCTGCTGTCGTATCAGAACCAGGTGGTTCCGGGGCTGTTGCAGACGGAGGCGTACGCACAAGCCACCTTCGACTCGCTCTACCCACCGCTGGACGAGGAACGAGCCGAGGTGTGGCTCTCGGGACGCATCAGCCGACAGAAACTGCTGGAGCGCAAAAAGCCGCTGCCCATGCTCAACTTCATCCTGGAAGAGGTGGTGCTCCACCGGCCGGTCGGCGGCCCCGAGATCCTGCGCGCCCAGCTCCGCCATCTCCGCTCGTGCGCCGAACTCCCCTTCCTGGGACTCCAGATCATGCCAACGTCCCGACACACCCACGCCTCCCTGGATGGTCCACTGATCCTGCTGGAGACACCCGACCACGAGCACCTCGCCTACATCGAAGCCCAGCGGATCAGCTTCCTGGTCGACGACCCGGATGAGGTCAGTGCGTACCAACAGAAATATGGGATGCTGCGATCGCAGGCCCTCACCCCTGAGGAGACGAAGAGCCTGCTGGACGACTTGCTAGGAGAGTCATGACCAGCACAGCAGCCCAGCACTTCTCTCACGGACTGAACTGGTTCAAGTCCACCTACAGCGGCAGCGAAGGCGGCAACTGCCTCGAAGCGGCTTACGAATGGCGGAAGTCGAGTTACAGCGGCAGCGCGGGCGGCAACTGCATCGAAGTGGCCTACGACTGGCGCAAGTCCACGTACAGCGGCAGCGAGGGCGGCGACTGCCTCGAAGTCTCCACCTGCCCCTCCGCCATACACATCCGCGACTCCAAGAATCCGGACGGCCCGATACTCACCCTGAGCGCCGCCGCCTGGTCCGCGTTTCTGGCCGACGTCGCCAACTGACGGGCGCGGAAGTGACGATGATGCTCCGGCAGCTGGGAACGCACGGCCCCACCGTCTCGACCCTCGGCCTCGGCTGTATGGGGATGTCGACCTCGTACGGCGTCCCGGACGACGCCGAATCGCTCCGTACGCTCGACCGCGCGGCCGAGCTCGGCATCACCCTGCTCGACACCGCGGACGCCTACGGGCGGGGCGCCAACGAGGAGTTCCTCGGCCGCTGGCTGCACAGCCGTACGGCATCGGTGCGGGACGGGCTCGTCCTCGCGACCAAGTTCGGGCTGCGGCACGACGCCGCCACCGGGCGGGTGAACGCGGTCGACTCCTCCGCCGCCTGGGTGCGCGCGGCCTGCCACGCCTCGCTGCGCCGCCTCGGCACGGACCGTATCGACCTCTACTACCTGCACCGCCGCGACCCGGCCGTCCCCATCGAGGAGACGGTCGGCGCGATGGCAGAGCTCGTCGCCGACGGTGCCGTACGCCACCTCGGCCTCAGCGAGGTCAGCCCGCAGACCCTGCGCCGGGCGCACGCCGTCCACCCCATCAGCGCCGTACAGCTGGAGTACTCCCTCTTCACCCGCGAGGTCGTGGAGGGCGAAATGCTGGCGACCTGCCGGGAGCTGGGCATCGGCATCGTGGCGTACTCGCCGCTCGGGCGCGGCATGCTGACGGGCGCGCTCGCCGCACGGGACGATCTCACCGCCGAGGACGCCCGGCGGCGTTGGCCGCGGTTCGCCGAGGAGAACATCGACCGCAATCTGCGCCTGGTCCGGGCCGTGCGGACCACCGCCGAGTCCTTCGGCTGCACCCCGGCCCAGGCCGTCCTCGCCTGGCTGCTCGGCCAGGGCGAGGACATCGTGCCGATCCCCGGCACCAAGCGCCGTACCTACCTGGAGGAGAACGCGGCGGCGGCCGGGACCGAGCTGAGCGCGGAGCAGCTGGCCCTGCTCCGGGCGGCCGTGCCCGACGGCGCCGTGGCGGGGGAACGCTACCCGCTCGCCGCCCTGGAACGTCTGGGCCACTGAGCCGGGCAGGGGGGCGGCAACCGTCGGGCCGCGCCCGGAATGTGCCGTCCCCTCCCCGTCAGGTTCCGCCCCCGCTGCCCCCCGCCGCCCCCGCCGCCGTCCGGCTCAGGAGACCGGGCAACGCCGGGGGCGAACTCGGTGACGTACCACTGGGGTTACAGGCCGAAGGCGCCGCCCTCGATGAAGATGAGCAGGCCGATGGCGATCAGGACCAGCGGCAGCAGGATGTGACCCCAGCGCGCGAGGGCCTTGGCGATGACGGGTCGGGTGGCGAAGAACCGGCCCGCGAAGCACCACACAGCCACCAGCACGAGGAACACCACGGCGTACACCGTCATGCCACCGATGCCGGCGGTGGCGAAGACGGGCACGTAGACGCCGATGTTGGCCGAGGCTCCGTGCTGTCCCCTGCCCCCACAGAGCGCCCGGACCCCAGGGAAGGATCTCGAAACAGTGTTGATCAGGAACGACTACCCACGCCGTATCGCGCTGGGGACCAGCGGGATGGCGCTGCTGGTCACGGTGGCGACCGTCATCGGCATCGCCAAGGGTGCGGCCCGCGTGGAGCTCCTCGTGACGGATCTGGTGCTGGTCTGCTGCGCCGTGCTCGCGGTGGTCGGGTGGCGCAAGGAGAGGGCGTGGATGACGCTCACGGCTGGTGCCACGCTGCTGGTCGCGGTCTTCGGCGGTGGCTGGCTCTTCGCGGAGTGAACGCCGCCCGGCGGGGCGCGCCGCGGGACGGGCAGCCGGGCGTTCTCGCCTGCCGTGAGCGGAAAGCGGCCGTCCCTCCCGAGGAGTGCCCGGGAAGGACGGCCGCTCACCGTCGTGCACGAAGTGGCGCGTCAGCCCTCGACGCCCAGCTTCTCCAGGATCAGCTCGCGGACGCGGGCCGCGTCCGCCTGGCCCCGGGTGGCCTTCATGACCGCGCCGACCAGGGCGCCGGCCGCGGCCACCTTGCCGCCGCGGATCTTGTCGGCGATGGCGGCGTTGGCGGCGATCGCCTCGTCGACGGCGGTGCCCAGGGCGCCCTCGTCGGAGACGACCTTGAGACCGCGCTTCTCGACGACGGTGTCCGGGTCGCCCTCGCCGGCCAGCACACCCTCGATGGTCTGGCGGGCCAGCTTGTCGTTGAGCGAGCCGTCGGCGACCAGCGCGGTGACCCGGGCGACCTGCTCGGGGGTGATCGGCAGGGCGGCCAGGTCCACGCCGTCCTCGTTGGCGCGGCGGGCCAGCTCGCCCATCCACCACTTACGGGCCGAGGCGGAGTCCGCGCCGGCGTCGACGGTGGCGGTGATCAGGTCGACCGCGCCCGCGTTGAGGATCGACTGCATGTCGTGCTCGGAGATGCCCCACTCCTCGCGCAGCCGGTTGCGGCGGACCCGCGGCAGCTCGGGGAGCGTGGCCCGCAGTTCCTCGACCCACTCACGCGAGGGGGCCACCGGCACCAGGTCCGGCTCGGGGAAGTAGCGGTAGTCCTCGGCCTCTTCCTTGATGCGGCCGGCCGTAGTGGAGCCGTCCTCCTCGTGGAAGTGCCGGGTCTCCTGGACGATCGTGCCGCCGGAGGACAGCACCGCGGCATGGCGCTGGATCTCGAAACGGGCCGCACGCTCCACGGAGCGCAGGGAGTTGACGTTCTTGGTCTCCGAACGCGTACCGAACTTCTCGGTGCCGTTGGGGCGCAGCGAGAGGTTCACGTCGCAGCGCATCTGGCCCTGTTCCATCCGGGCCTCGGAGACGCCGAGCGCCTTGATGAGCTCGCGCAGCTCGGCGACGTACGCCTTGGCGACCTCGGGGGCCCGCTCGCCCGCGCCCTCGATGGGCTTGGTGACGATCTCGATGAGCGGGATACCGGCGCGGTTGTAGTCCAGCAGCGAGTGCCGGGCGCCGTGGATACGGCCGGTGGCACCGCCGATGTGGGTGGACTTGCCGGTGTCCTCCTCCATGTGGGCGCGCTCGATGTGCACCCGGAAGATCTCCCCGTCCTCCAGCTGTACGTCGAGGTAGCCGTCGAAGGCGATCGGCTCGTCGTACTGAGAGGTCTGGAAGTTCTTCGGCATGTCCGGATAGAAGTAGTTCTTCCGGGCGAAGCGGCACCATTCGGCGATGGAGCAGTTCAGCGCCAGGCCGATCTTGATCGCGGACTCGACGCCGATCGCGTTGACGACCGGCAGCGAGCCGGGCATGCCCAGGCAGGTCGGGCAGGTCTGCGAGTTGGCGTCCGCGCCGAGAGCCGTGGAACACCCGCAGAACATCTTGGTGTTGGTGCCGAGCTCGACATGGACCTCCAGGCCCATGACGGGGTCGTACGTCGCGAGGGCGTCCTCGTACGACACCAGGTCAGTGACAGTCACGGTGAAACTTTCCCTCTCAGCCCAGCAGGACGTCGTCGTCGCCCAGGCGCTTCAGTTCGCGGTAGAGGATCGCCAGGCCGGTGACGATCGCCGCGGCCGAAACGGCGGCGTCGATCAGGCGGAGCGTGTCGTTCTCCTTGCGGGCCAGCTTGGCCTGCTTGGCGACGCTGATGGCGCCGAACGCGGTGCTGCCGATCGACAGGTACAGACCGGACTTGGACTTCTTGAAGTTCTTGGCCTTCTTGGTCATGGCGGTCACAGTGCAGGTGCCTCCTCGAGCAGCGGATGGCCCCACTTGGCGGTGAACGCGGCCTCGACCGCGGCACCGACCTTGTAGAGCCGGTCGTCGGCCATGGCAGGAGCGATGATCTGAAGGCCCACCGGCAGCCCGTCCTCGGGAGCCAGACCGCAGGGCAGCGACATGGCCGCGTTGCCTGCCAGGTTGGTGGGGATCGTGCACAGGTCGGCGAGGTACATCGCCATCGGGTCGTCGGCGCGCTCGCCGATCGGGAAGGCCGTGGTCGGCGTGGTCGGCGAAACGATCACGTCGACCTGTTCGAAGGCCTTCTCGAAGTCGCGGGTGATCAGCGTCCGCACCTTCTGGGCGGAGCCGTAGTACGCGTCGTAGTAGCCGGAGCTGAGCGCGTACGTACCGAGCATGATCCGCCGCTTGACCTCGGGACCGAAGCCGGCCTCACGGGTCAGGGCGGTGACGTCCTCGGCGGACTTGGTGCCGTCGTCGCCGACCCGCAGGCCGTAGCGCATGGCGTCGAAGCGGGCCAGGTTGGAGGAGCACTCCGAGGGCGCGATGAGGTAGTACGCGGACAGCGCGAGGTCGAAGGACGGGCAGTCCAGCTCGACGATCTCGGCGCCCAGCTCCTTCATCAGCGCGACCGACTCGTCGAAGCGCTGGATGACACCGGCCTGGTAGCCCTCGCCGCGGAACTGCTTGACGACACCGACGCGCATGCCCGCGACGCTGCCGTTGCGGGCCGCCTCGACGACCGGCGGGACGGGCGCGTCGATGGAGGTGGAGTCGAGCGGGTCGTGCCCGGCGATCACCTCGTGGAGCAGCGCGGCGTCCAGGACCGTACGGGCGCAGGGGCCGCCCTGGTCCAGGGAGCTGGAGAAGGCCACCATGCCGTAGCGGGAGACGCCGCCGTAGGTGGGCTTGACGCCGACCGTGCCGGTGACGGACGCGGGCTGGCGGATGGAACCGCCGGTGTCCGTGCCGATGGCGAGCGGGGCCTCGTAGGAGGCGAGGGCGGCGCTGGAGCCACCGCCGGAGCCGCCGGGGATCTTGGTGAGGTCCCAGGGGTTGCCGGTCGGCCCGTAGGCGCTGTTCTCCGTCGACGACCCCATGGCGAACTCGTCCATGTTGGTCTTGCCGAGGATGACGACGTCGGCGGCCTTGAGCTTCTTGGTGAGCGTCGCGTCGTACGGCGGGAGCCAGCCTTCGAGGATCTTCGAGCCGACGGTGGTGGGAATGCCCTCCGTCGTGAAGATGTCCTTCAGCGCGAGCGGAACACCGGCCAGCGGGCCGAGCTTCTCGCCGCGGGCCTTCTTCTCGTCCACGGCGCGGGCCTGGGCGAGCGCGCCCTCGCGGTCGACGTGCAGGAAGGCGTGCACCTTCTCGTCGACGGCCTCGATGCGGGCCAGATGGGCCTCGGTCACCTCGACGGCGGTGACCTCACCGGCGGCGATCTTCGCCGCGATCTCGGCGGCGGTGAGCTTGATCAGGTCTGCCATGTCGGTCACTCCTCCCCCAGGATCTGCGGCACCTTGAAACGCTGCTGCTCCTGGGCCGGGGCGCCGGAGAGCGCCTGCTCGGGGGTCAGCGACGGACGGACCTCGTCCGGCCGCATGACGTTGGTCAGGGGCAGCGGGTGGGAGGTCGGCGGTACGTCTTGATCGGCGACCTCGGAGACGCGGGCGACCGCGCCGATGATGTCGTCGAGCTGTCCGGCGAAGTGGTCGAGCTCTTCGGCCTTCAGCTCCAGACGTGCCAGCCGGGCGAGGTGGGCGACCTCCTCGCGCGTGATGCCAGGCATGCAGCGATCCTCTGCTGGTTCTCGGAGTGTTCTTGGCTGTATATGCGGGCCCAATCCTATTCGCATTCCCCTGGCGTACCTGCATGGGAATTGCGCGGGGCCTTTCCGGCGGGCGCCGGGCCCGCCGGTGGGCCGTCGCGCGGCGGGCGGGGGCCCGTCGTGCGGCGGCCGGTCAGCGGTCGGTGGCCCGGCGTGCGACGGCCGGTCAGTGGTCGCCGGGCGACGGGCCGCCGGGGGGATCGTCGGCCGGGGGGTTGATCGCCTCGGGTACCTGGCCGGGGGGATCGTCAGCCGTGGCATCGCCGGCCCTGGCATCGGTGGCCGTGGCATCGGTGGCCCGGACAGCGTCGGCCCTGGCATCGGTGGCCTCGGGCACGTCGGTGTCGCGCTCGGCGCCGCCGGGATCGGTGGACGTCTCACCGTCAACCGGCGCCGCGGGCGGTGCCTCGTGCGGTGCCTCGTGCGGTGCCGCGGCCTCCGGGAGGGCTTCCGCGGGGTCTTCTTCGGAGCGGGGACAAGGGACGGCCAGTGGCCGGGTCAGTTCAGGACCTGTCCCGAAGGGCGCTCGGCGGCCTTCTCCGCCGCCAGGGCGGCCGTTTCCGATTCGCGCTGCCAGCCTCGCTCGCCGCGGGCTCTCAGCCAGGCCGTGGTTTCGTCCGGTGGCATCGCCGCGGCCACCAGCCAGCCCTGTACGGCGTCGCAGCCGAGGTCACGCAGCCGCTCCCAGGTCTCGTCGTCCTCGACGCCCTCCGCGACGACCAGGAGGCCGAGGGAGTGGGCGAGGTCGAGGGTGCAGCGGACGATCTCCGCGTCCTCGGTGTCGACGGCCAGCCGGGCCACGAACGAGCGGTCGATCTTGAGCTCGCTGACCGGGAGGCGCCTGAGGTGGACGAGGGAGGAGTAGCCGGTCCCGAAGTCGTCGAGGGACATCTTGACGCCGTGCGCGGTGAGCCCGGCGAGGGTGTCGGCGGCCCGCTGCGGGTCCTCCAGGAGGACATGCTCGGTTATCTCCAGTTGGAGGGCGCCGGGTGGGACGCGGTGCCGGGCGAGGCGCGCGGCGACCGCTCCGGCGAAGCCCGGCGAGTGCACATCGCGCGGGGAGACATTGACGGCGACCGGCACCTCCAGGCCCATCGCGCGCCAGCGCGCCACCTGGGCGAGCGCGGTCTCCAGGACGTACTCCGTCAGCCGGGGCATCAGCCCGGAGGACTCGGCGATGGCGATGAACTCGTCCGGTGGCACCCGGCCGCGGTCCGGGTGCACCCAGCGGACCAGCGCCTCCAGCCCGGCGACATGGCCGTCGAAGCCGACCTTGGGCTGGTAGTGCAGCTCGACGTCGCCGGCGTCCAGGGCGCGGCGCAGATCGCCCAACAGGCCGAGCCGGTCAGGGGTGTTGCCGTCCCGCTTGGCCTCGTAGAGCTCGACACCGCTGCGATCGCGCTTGGCCTGGTACATCGCCACATCGGCGCGGCGCAGCAGCCCCTCGGCGTCGAGGGCGTGGTCGGGGAAGACGGCGACCCCCGCGCTGGCTTCGAGCACGAGGGTCAGTCCGTCGAGGTCCAGCGGGGAGCCGAGGGCGGCGACGAGATGGCGGGCCGCCCGCTGGGAGCTGGTGAGGGAGTCGGTGGTGGGCAGCAGGACGGCGAACTCGTCACCGCCGAGCCGGGCCGCCTCGGCGCCGCGCGGGAGGGCGTGCCGCAGGCGGTCGGCGATCTGGAGCAGCAGACGGTCGCCGGCGAGGTGGCCGAGGGTGTCGTTGACGGAGCGGAAGCGGTCCAGGTCGATGAGGACCAGCGCCGAGCGGGCGCCGACGCGCTCGGCGTCGTCCAGGGCGGTCCAGGTGCGCTCCAGCAGCCACTGGCGGTTGGGCAGGCCGGTGAGCGGGTCGCGCAGCTGCTCCTCGGCGCGGGCGCGGGCTATCCAGAGGGTGGAGTCCAGCGCGATCAGCGGGACCGCGAACAGCGGCAGCAGCAGGGGGGCGTGGATGGCGCAGACGGCGATCAGCGGGGAGATGCCGAGGAGTGCGATGCCGACGAGTGCCTGGCGGACCACGGCCGTTCGGGGGATGGCGGGCAGCTGGCCGGTGCGGGGGGTGAGGCTGACCCAGAGCAGGCCGCGGCTGACCAGGAGGTAGCCGGCGGCGGTGACGACGACTTCGGGGAGGACGGAGAGGTTCCAGGACGACGGGGCCCAGGGGTGGCGGACGCTGGAGGCCACACCGAAGGCGACGAGGCCGAGCGCCGCGGTGCCGAGGCCGAGGATGTCCACGGCGCCGTGCACCACGGCCTGTCGCCAGCGGTGCCGCCGGGCGGCGCCGACCAGGACGACCACGGAGAGGCTGACGAGGACGGCGGGCAGCCAGCCGTAGAGCAGCAGGACGGCGAGGGCGAGGGCGGCGCCGGAGCCCGTGCCGCCCCACCAGCGGTCCCGGCCGAGGGCGACCAGGTGGCCGACGATGATGCCGGTGAGGATGGCCAGCGACCAGCCCACGGCCCGGCCGGGGAACAGAGCGTCACCTTCGCCGAGGGTCACGATGACGCCCGTGGCGAGCGCGAGGCCCGCCACGGTGACGATGGTCGCGGGCAGCGCGGGCACGACGAGCCGCCGGAGCCGCGACGCCGGAGCGGCGCTGTCGGTCGGTTTCATTCCGATCCCTCTCACAGCCGGCTGTGCCCGCGCCACGGCAGGCGCACTCCTCAACAGTAGGCCGCGGAAGGCCGCGACGGGCAGCCATCCACGACGGTTGCCCGAATGCGACCCGGCGTCGCGGATCAATCTGGTATGCGCCGATGAGGTGACACCTCACTCCTCCTCAGGTGGAGTGACAGCTACGGCTCGCGCTGCGTCAGAACCCTGCTCCAGCAGCACCGCGAAGCCATCATCGTCCAACACGGGGACCTTCAACTGCATGGCCTTGTCGTACTTCGAACCAGGGTTGTCGCCCACCACTACGAATCCGGTCTTCTTCGAAACGGAACCGGTCACCTTCGCTCCGAGGTTCTGGAGGGCCTCTTTCGCGCCATCTCTGGTGTGTGACTGAAGTGTGCCCGTTACCACGACGGTGACGCCTTCGAGTGGCCGCGGGCCCTCATCACCCGTTTGCTCCTCCTCCATTCGGACGCCCGCGGCCCGCCAGCTCTCGATGATCTGCTGGTGCCAGTCCACGGCGAACCACTGCTTCAGCGAGGCGGCGATGGTGCCCCCGACCCCGTCGACGGCGGCCAGCTCCGTCTCGTCCGCCTCCCGGATGCGGTCGATCGAGCGGAACTCCCGGGCCAGCGCCTCGGCCGCGACCGGGCCCACATGCCGGATCGACAGACCGGTGATGATCCGGGCCAGCGGGCGCTGCTTGGCCGCCTGGATGTTCTCCAGCATGGCCAGGGCGTTCTTCTTCGGCTCGCCCTTCTGGTTGGCGAAGAAGGTGACGACCTTCTCCTCGCCGGTCTTCGGGTCGCGCTTGGGCAGACCGGAATCGGGGTCGAGGACATACGACTTGATAGGCAGCAGCTGCTCGATGGAGAGGCCGAAAAGATCGCCCTCGTCCCTCAGCGGCGGCTCCGCGGGCTCCAGCGGCTGGCTGAGTGCCGTCGCCGCGACATAGCCGAAGTTCTCGATGTCCAGACACTTGCGGCCGGCGAGGTAGAACAGCCGCTCACGGATCTGGGCGGGGCAGGCGCGGGCGTTGGGGCAGCGCAGGTCGATATCGCCTTCCTTGGCGGGCTGGAGCGCCGTCCCGCACTCGGGGCACTCGGCGGGCATCACGAACTCCCGCTCGCTGCCGTCCCGCAGATCGACGACCGGGCCGAGGATCTCCGGGATGACATCGCCGGCCTTGCGGATGACGACGGTGTCCCCGATGAACACGCCCTTGGCCTTGACCACGTCCTGGTTGTGCAGGGTGGCGAACTCCACCTCGGAGCCGGCCACGGTCACCGGCTCGACCACGGCATACGGCGTGACCCGGCCCGTACGGCCGACGCCGACGCGGATGTCGACCAGCTTGGTGTTGACCTCCTCCGGCGGGTACTTCCAGGCGATCGCCCAGCGCGGCGCCCGCGAGGTCGAGCCCAGCCGGCCCTGGAGCCGGATCTCGTCCAGCTTGACGACCACGCCGTCGATCTCGTGCTCAACGGCCGTACGGCGGGTCTCGGCGTCGCCGTAATGGCCGATGAACTCCCGCACGTCCGCCAGGGAGTCGACGACCCTGTTGTGCGTGGCCGTCGGCAGGCCCCACTCCTTGAGCAGGTCGTACGCCTCCGACAGCCGGTCGATCTCCAGGCCGTCGCGGGCACCGAGGCCATGGACGACCATGTGCAGCGGGCGGCTGGCGGTGATCTTGGGGTCCTTCTGGCGCAGCGAACCGGCCGCGGCGTTACGGGGGTTGGCGAACGGCGGCTTGCCGTCGGCCACCAGCCGCGCGTTGAGTGCGAGGAACTTCTCCATCGGGAAGAAGACCTCCCCGCGCACCTCGACCAGGTCCGGGATCGTGTCGCCCTTCAGGCGGTGCGGGATCTCGGCGATCGTACGGACGTTGGGGGTGATGTCCTCGCCCGTACGGCCGTCGCCGCGGGTGGCGGCGCGGGTCAGCCTGCCCTGCTCGTAGGTGAGGTTGACGGCGAGACCGTCGACCTTCAGCTCGCACAGGAAGTGGTACTTGGCACTCTTGGGGTCGCCGCCCAGCTCACCGGCGATCCGCTCGGCCCAGCCCGCCAACTCCTCGTCGTCGAAGGCGTTGTCGAGCGAGAGCATCCGTTCGCGGTGCTCGACCTCGGTGAACTCCGTGGCATAGGCCCCGGCGACCTTCTGGGTCGGGGAATCGGGCGTGCGCAGCTCGGGGTGCTCGTCCTCCAGGGCCTCCAGGGAGCGCAGCAGCTTGTCGAACTCCGCGTCACTGATGACCGGGGCATCCTTCACGTAATACCGGAAGCGATGCTCCTCGATCTGCTCAGCGAGCTGCGCGTGCTTCTCCCGCGCCGCTGCGGGCACATTGGATTCCGCTGCGTGCTGTTCGCCAGCCACCGTCTTGTCCTCCCGTGGTCCTTGAGTGCGGTCACTCAGGGTTGTCTGCGAGTGATCTCGCCGCCCGGACGCAATGGGCGAGAGCAGAGCGGGCATAAGCGGGCGAAGCGCCCGCCAGTCCGCACGACGGAGTGATCACCACGGACTCGCTGAGAGTCCCCGGCGCCAGCCCCAGCCTGCGCCACAGCGTCCTGACACCCATGACGCTACCGGCAGGGTCTGACAATCGGCCGTCCACGCCCGGCACCACGCCTGCGAACAGCGTCGTACCGCCCTCGACGGCCTCCCCGATCGCCTCCTCCTCACGCTCGGTGAGCAGCGAGAAATCGAACGAGACGCCGGTGACGCCGGACCGCCGCAGCAGCCCGAAGGGCACCTCGGGCGCGCACGAGTGGACGACCACGGGGCCGCCCTCCGCCACCGCGACAAGATCACGCAGCGTTCCCTCGACGACCGCCCGGTCCACCGCCCGGTGGGTGCGGTAGCCGCTCGCCGTCTTCACCCGGCCCTGGAGTACCGCCGTCAACGACGGCTCGTCGAGCTGGAGCACGACCCGCGCGCCCGGGATCCGCCGCCGTACGTCCGCGAGATGGCCGCGCAGCCCCTCCGCCAGGGACGCCGCAAGATCCCGGCGGGCCCCGGGGTCACCGAGGGCCGCCTCGCCGTTGCGCAGCTCCAGGGCGGCGGCCAGGGTCCACGGGCCGACCGCGGAGACCTTCAGCGGACCCTCGTAGCCCTGGGTGAACTCCTCCAGGGCGTCGAGATCCTCCCCGAGCCACGAGTGGGCCCGCCGGGTGTCCCGTCCGGGCCGGTCACTGATCCGCCAGCCACTGGGCTCCACATGGCCGTAGACCTCGACCAGCATCCCGAGGGTCCGGCCGATCATGTCGGCGCCGGGTCCCCGGGCCGGCAGCTCCGGCAGATACGGGAAGGTCTCCAGCGATCCGGTGACGGTCTTGGCCGCCTCCCGCGCGTCACCGCCCGGCATCGATCCGATCCCGGTCGCGGCGCCCGCGGTCCACTTCTGCGTGCTGTTCTCGCTCACCCAGGAAGGGTATGCGCCGGTGTGCGGAGCCGGGTGCGCCAGGTGTGCGCGCCCGGGACGGCCCCCGGCGCCGAGGGCCGTCCCGCCCGGATGCGTACGGCGGTCACGCTCCGGTGCGTACGCCCCGCTCCACCGGCCCGGGTACGTCCCGCACGCCGGACCATGGACGCCGCTCAGGTCCGGGTGCGTAGGCCCGTCCGGCCGGCCACGACCGCGACCGCCAGCGCGCCCGCCGTCAGGGCGAAGGCCCAGGCCGCGCCCTGGTGGCCGCCGCCCGCCCCCGTCAGCACCGCGCCCATACCGGCGATACCCACCAGAGAGCCGATCTGGCGGTTGGCGTTGAGGGTCGCGCTGCCGATATCGGCGTGCTCCCGGCCGGCGGCCGCCATCAGGACCCCGGTCAGCGCCGGGGAGCTGACCCCGCCGCCGAGGTTGGCGACCGCGAGCACCACCGCGAGCACCCAGTACGGCAGGCCGGGCGCGAGGATCAGGAACAACAGGACGTAACCCACGGTGGAGAGCGCCAGGGAGGCGGTGAGCGCGGTCCGGTCGCCGAGCCGCGGCCCGAACCGGGCGTAGAGCATGTTGCCGAACGGGAGGACCAGGACGGCGGGCAGCATCTGGAGCCCCGCCGTCACCGGACTCGCCCCGCGCGCGCCCTGAAGGAAGAGGCCGAGGACGAACAGCGCCCCGTAGAAGGCGAAGTTGAAGAGGAAACCCACCACATTGGCCGCCGTGAAACCGCGGTCGGCGAAGAGCGAGACCGGCAGGACCGGGGTACGCGCGACCCGTTCACGGACGAGCAAACCGGCCAGCGCGACCGCCGCGACCGCGAACGCCCCCAGGACGTACGGCGCGGACCAGCCCCTGCCGGGCCCCTCGAGCCCCTGGACGAAGCGCGCCGCCACCAGAACGGCACCGTTCGGCGCGACGGCGCCCAGCAGGGACGCGGCGGTGAACACGGCGAGCCCGACGAGATAGATCCGGCGGGCGCCGAACCGCTTGGCCAGCGAACCGGCGAGCAGCAGCAGCGCGGCGAAGGCGAGGACATAGCCGTCGACGACCCAGGTGAGGCCGGACATGGTCAGTCCGAGCCGGGACCGCAGATCGTTCGCGGCGATGTTCATGATGCCGGTGTCCAGGCTCGCCATCACGAACCCGAGGGCCAGGACGAGGAGTTGGACACCGTCGCGAGAGCGGTGGGGTGGTGGTGTCGGGTCCTGGCGCTGTAGTCGGGTCCGGTCTTGACCCTGGTCCTGGTCCTGGTCCGGGGCGGTCGTCCCGTCCTCGCGCGGCGGTACGTGCGGCGCGGCCTGCTCACTGATCACGGATTTAGTTAAAGCTGTAGCCATCGCCGGCGACAATAGTTACAGCTATAGCTTTACTGAACGCATACGAAAACGCCGGGGCCCCGGGATGCGGTGTGGGTGTGCATCCCGGGGCCCCGGCAGTGGCGGCGCAACAAGCCCCCGCGAGCGGTCAGTCGCCCCGCCCCAGCGCCCTCAGCAGGCCATCGCGCAACGCGGCCCGCTCCTCGTGCGAAAGATGATCGAGCGGCGAGGCGGTGCCCATCCGCCGCAGCAGATCGAGCCGCAACTCCCGCCCCTCCGCGGTGAGTACGAGCTGCTTGGCGCGCCCGTCCAGCGGATGCGGCCGGCGCACGACCATGCCCTGCTTCTCCAGCTTGGAGATGACATAGGTGACATTCGGCGGCTCACAGCAGAGCACCACGGCCAGCTCCCGCGCCGTCCTCGGCTCGCCGAGCTCCTCCAGCGCCTTGGCCTGCGTCGGCGTCAGATCGAGCTCGGCGACCCGGCTGCGCTGATGGGCGTCGAGCCGGCGGCTCAGCTCCGTCACGAGCCCCCGTATCTCCCGGAACCCGCACCCCGCCGCGGCGGTCGCCTTCGCTTCTATGGTCACTCATGCAGCGTACGTCGCCGTGGCGGAAACCAGCGGTACCCGGACTAAATCTGTGGACAACCGCCGACGGAGCGGCCCCGGGCCTCAGCGGCCGGGCCGCACCGACACATCGTTGATCTCCGCGTCCCGCGGCAGGTCAATGGCCGTGAGAATGGCCGTCGCGACCGACTCCGGGTCGATCCAGCGCGCCGGGTCGTACTCCTTACCCTCCTGCCGATGGGTGCTCTCCTGCATCGGCGTGGCCGTACGCCCCGGATAGACCGACGTGACCCGGACCCCGTTGTCGTGCTCCTCCGCCCGCAGCGCGTCGGCCAGCGCCTTCAGGCCGTGCTTCGTCGCCGCGTACGCACCCCACTCGGCACGCGCGCTCAGCCCGGCCCCGGAGTTCACGAAGACGACGTGCCCCTGGGCGGCGCGCACCAGCGGCAGCAGCAGCCGGGTAAGTTCGGCGGGCGCGACCAGGTTGGCGGCGAGCTGCCGCTGCCAGGACTTGGCCGGCAGATCGGCGACCAGGCCCAGCTCGATCACGCCCGCGCTGTGCACCAGGGAGTCGATCCGGTCCGGCAGCGGCTGCTGACCGAAGGCCCAGGACAGCTTCTCGGGGGTGGCGAGATCACCGACGAGCGTACGGGCGCCGGGGAACTGCGCGGCCAGCTCCTTGGCCCGGACCGCGTTGCGCGCCAGCAGCCACAGGTCCTCCCCGCGGTCCGCGAGCCGCCGTGCGACCGCCGCTCCGATGCCCGACCCTGCGCCCGTGATCAAGTGCGTACCCATGGGCCCGATCCTAACGAGCGGGACGGCCGGACGCGGGGCCCGGCGGCTCAGCCCTGGAGGCCCGCCTTCTCCTCCAGGTAGGCAAGCGTGCCGACGCCGTCCTCCGCGAAGAAGACCAGGTCGGTGAGCGGAAGCGGCAGAAAGCCCTCCGCCTCCATCCGCTGGAACTGCTGCTTCAACCCGTCATAGAAACCAGCGGTGTTGAGCAGCACCACCGGCTTGCTGTGCATCCCGTGCTTGCGCAGCTCCAGGATCTCGGTGGCCTCGTCGAGGGTGCCCGTACCGCCGACCATGATGACGACGGCGTCGGCGCGCACCAGCATCTGCGCCTTCCGCTCGGCGAGGTCCTTGGTGACGACCATCTCATCGGCGCCCTTGCGCGCCTTGTGCGCCAGGAACTCCACGGAAACGCCGATCAGCTTGCCGCCGGCCTCCTGCACCCCGTCGGCCATGACCTTCATCAGACCGGTGTCCGAACCGCCCCAGACCAGCGCATGCCCACCCCGGCCGATCAGCTCGGCGAACTCACGGGCAGCGGCCACATAGCGGTCGTCGAGATCGGCGGCGGAGCAGAAGACGCAGATATTCATGCGGTCACTTTACGAGCGGGCGGGAGGGGTGACGGGTGGGGGGAGCAGCAAGCGCGAGCTCGCCACCCCCGAACCCGCCCCGGGTCAGATCAGTCCCTGATCCAGCATCGCCTCCGCGACCCGTTCGAAGCCGGCGATGTTGGCGCCCGCGACATAGTCGCCCGGCTGTCCGAAGCGCTCCGCGGTCTCGTAGCAGCGGTGGTGGATCCCGCGCATGATGGTCGCGAGCTCGCCCTCCGTACGCTCGAAGGACCATGCCTCACGCGAGGAGTTCTGCCGCATCTCCAGGGCGCTGGTCGCCACCCCGCCCGCGTTGGCGGCCTTGCCGGGGCCGAACGCCACACCGGCCGACTTGAGGAGCGTCACCGCCTCCGGCGTGGTCGGCATGTTGGCGCCCTCGGAGACCGCCTTGACGCCGTTGCGGATCAGGACCCGGGCGGCGTCCGCGTCCAGCTCGTTCTGGGTCGCCGACGGCAGCGCCACATCGCACGCGACATCCCACACCCGCCCACCGGGGACGTAGGTGGCCGACACCCCGCGCCGCTCGGCGTACGCACTGATCCGGCCGCGCTCGACCTCCTTGATCTGCCGCAGCAGGGCCAGGTCGATGCCCTTCTCATCGACGACATAGCCGCCGGAGTCCGAGCAGGTCAGCACGTTGGCGCCGAGCGCCTGAGCCTTCTCGATGGTGTAGATCGCGACATTGCCGGACCCGGAGACCACCACCTGCTGCCCGTCCAGTTCCTCGCCGCGCTGCTTGAGCATCTCCTCGGTGAAGAGCACATTGCCGTAGCCGGTGGCCTCCGTACGGGCCTTGGAGCCGCCCCAGGACAGTCCCTTGCCGGTGAGCACCCCGGCCTCCCAGCGATTGGTGATCCGCCGGTACTGGCCGAAGAGAAAACCGATCTCGCGGCCGCCGACGCCGATATCGCCGGCCGGTACGTCCGTGTGCTCGCCGAGATGACGGTGCAGCTCCGTCATGAACGACTGGCAGAATCGCATGACTTCGGCGTCCGACTTGCCGTGCGGATCGAAATCGCTGCCGCCCTTACCACCACCGATGCTGAGCCCGGTAAGGGAATTCTTGAAGATTTGTTCGAAGCCGAGGAACTTGACGATCCCCAGATTCACGGACGAGTGGAAACGCAGACCGCCCTTGTACGGGCCGAGGGCACTGTTGAATTCCACCCGGAAACCGCGGTTGACGTGAATCGCCCCGGAATCGTCCTGCCAGGGGACCCGGAACATGATCTGCCGCTCCGGCTCGCAGATCCGCTCCAGGATCTTTGCCTCGGCGAACTCCGGGCGGGCGGCCAGCACCGGTGCCAGCGTCTCCAGCACCTCAAGTGCCGCCTGGTGGAACTCGGGCTCCCCGGGATTCCGCCGGACCAGCTCGGCGTACAGGGCTGCCGCCGGCCCGGCGGTATGAATACCGGGCTTGACCTCAGATTGAACAGTCGACATTGACTTCCGTTCCCTTTCGTGGCCGCGGAAAGGCCGCCTGCAGTCCGGACCCTGACGAGTCCTCACAAGGTCTACAACTCCTTGCCAGTCCTTATCGTCACCATTTCACGCCCCGACAGCCGCTGACGTCCCGTCGCTTTCCCGACCCTATTTGGCGGCACTCCGCCGATCGACTGTGGGATATACGACACGTCGTTCACGTACGCAATCGCCCGACTCCCGCGGCCCGGCCTCCCCCACCGCATGCCCGCAGGTCAGCGCACCGGTGACGGCTCGCGCGCACCGGCCGCCCGCACCGCCCGCTGTGCGGGAGCTCACAGTTGACCAGCGGTCTTTGCCCGCCCCAGGCGCCCCACCTCCTGGTCCGGCCCACGCGCCCCACCGCCCGGCTCCCCTCGCCGCCGGACCTTCCGCGCCCCCGCCGCCCGCTCCTCAGCTCGCGACCCCGGCCGCCGCCCCGGCCGCCCCGACGGGCACGGCACTCCCCGCGTCCGCCCCGCCCCTGGCCGGCCCGCCCACGTCAGCGGCGCGCTCGGCCCCGGCCGCGACCTCGGCGTCGACCATCTTCTGCATCGGCTCGGCGCAGCCGCCCCCCGCGATGACCATGGCCGCCAGGATGGCCACCACCGTCAGCACCGTGCCCAGCCAGACCATGGTGTCCACCGGCACGGTGTAGGCGCCGATGACCTTGACCACACACTCGGTCAGCAGGGCCGTCCCCCATATCGCCGAGAACTGCCGCCCGGCCCGCCGGAACCGCTCCGAGCCGGCCATCAGCCGGTCCCAGGCGGCGCTACCGGCCGCGCTCCCCTTGGTGACCCACGGCTTGAGTCCCGCCGTCATCAGGGGCCGCTTCGTCCGCACGGAGAGCAGGATCGCGATCCCGACCACGCTGCTCACCCCGCTGTCCTTGGCCATCATCAGCCGTGGATCACCGGCCACCGCGCTCAGCGCCAGGCCGACCACATTGACGACCAGCATCAGCAGCGCCAGGCCGTTCACACTCCGGCTGCTGACCAGCCCCCACACCGTCCGCAGCGCCGGCACCACGCTGCTCCAGCCCAGTGCGGCCACCGTGCTGAAGCCGAAGCCCTCGCTGAGGAGGTAGTACGAGGCCATCGGGATCCCCGCGTCCACGATCAGCGGCACAAAGCTCGCCAGCGGATTGCCGCGCTCCCCCTCGGCTGCGGACCCGGCCACGGACTGCTTGCTGCGCACGGCGTACTCCCCCATGTTGCGGTGAACCGCTGCTTTCTGCGGTGCCTTCAGCTTCGGGCACAGCCGTGGCCGGCAACAGTTTCAGCTGTCCTGGGTTCGCCATGACATTTGTCAGATGGACGCGGCGCACCGGGGTGCGCCGCGCCTCCCCGGAGCACCTCCGGGAGGGCGGCTACGCCTCCGCGCGCGCCGCCTGCTCCGTGGTGGCGATGGTGGCCGAGCCGACCACACGCGTGCCGTCGTAGAGCACGATCGCCTGGCCGGGGGCCACTCCGCGCACCGGCTCGGTGAAGGACACCTGGAGCTCGGCGTCACCGATCAGCTCGGCGGTGACCTCGGTCTCGCCGCCGTGGGCACGGAGCTGGGCCGTGTACGTCGCGGGGCCGGCCGTCGGGGGGCGGCCGCACCAGCGGGGGCGGATGGCGGAGAGGGCCGTGACGTCGAGGGACTCGACGGGGCCGACGGTGACGGTGTTGTCGACCGGCGAGATGTCGAGGACATAGCGCGGCTTGCCGTCGGGAGCCGGGTGGCCGATGCGCAGGCCCTTGCGCTGGCCGATGGTGAAGCCGTACGCGCCCTCGTGCGTACCGAGGCGCTTGCCGGACTCGTCGACGATGTCGCCGGGGGCCGTGCCGAGCCGCTTGGCCAGGAAGCCCTGGGTGTCGCCGTCGGCGATGAAGCAGATGTCGTGGCTGTCCGGCTTCTTGGCGACGAACAGACCGCGGCGGGCGGCCTCTTCGCGGATCTCCGCCTTGGTGGTGAGGGTGTCGCCGAGCGGGAACATGGCGTGCGCGAGCTGGCGGTCGTCGAGGACACCGAGGACGTACGACTGGTCCTTGGCCATGTCGGAGGCGCGGTGCAGCTCGCGGGTGCCGTCCTCGCGCAGCACGACCGTGGCGTAGTGGCCGGTGCAGACGGCGTCGAAGCCCAGGGCCAGCGCCTTGTCCAGGAGCGCGGCGAACTTGATCTTCTCGTTGCAGCGCAGGCAGGGGTTCGGGGTGCGCCCGGCCTCGTACTCCGCGATGAAGTCGTCGACGACGTCCGCACGGAAGCGTTCGGCGAGGTCCCAGACGTAGAACGGGATACCGATGACGTCGGCGGCCCGGCGGGCGTCGTGGGAATCCTCGATCGTGCAGCAGCCGCGGGCGCCGGTGCGGAAGGACTTCGGGTTCTCGGACAGCGCGAGATGCACGCCGGTCACGTCATGGCCGGCCTCGGCGGCGCGGGCGGCGGCAACGGCGGAGTCGACGCCGCCGGACATGGCGGCGAGCACACGGAGGCGGCGGGGGGCGTCATCAGTCATAGCCAGTCCAGAGTAGACGGAACCGCCGACAGGGCCGAAAGCGTTATGCAGCGCATGGGGAAGAGGGACGGGGAGAAGGACGGCGGCGGCCAGGCGGCCCCGGCCGGGATCACGCGGCGACGGGCCCTGTGGGTCGGGGGTGGCGGGGTGGTGGCCGCCGGGGCGGCGGCGTTCGCGGGGCGCGAGGCGCTGGCCCACCTGTGGTGGCGGCTGCCCGGGAACGACAAACCGCGCACGCCCGGCGCGGTCGACCATCGGGGCGCGCAGTGGGTCGCGGCGTCCCCGGCGAACTACCGGCGGGCGGACCGGCCGGCGGATTACGTGATCGACCGGGTGGTCATCCATGTCGTCCAGGGCAGCTACGCGACCGCGCTGGACGTCTTCCAGGACCCGGAGCACGAGGCCGGCGCGCACTACGTCGTCCGCAAGGACGGCCATGTCGCCCAGATGATCCGCGAGCTGGACGTGGCCTTCCACGCGGGCAACCGCGGCTACAACGAGCGCAGCATCGGGATCGAGCACGAGGGCTTCGTGGACCGGCCGGAGTCGTTCACGGATGCCATGTACGCGTCGTCGGCGCGGCTGACGGCCGGGATATGCCGGCGCTACGGCTTCCCCGCCGACCGGGAGCACCTCGTCGGGCATGTGGAGGTGCCGGGGACGGATCACACCGATCCGGGCCCCCACTGGGACTGGGACCGCTATCTGCGGCTCGTACGGGCCGAGCTGCGCAAGCCCCCCGTACGGGCGCGGGAAAGCCCGCCCGTACGGAAGGCCTGAGGCGCGCTGGGCGACGGTCGGTCGTCCCCTAATCCCTGGCGGGCGTACGGGACCGCCTTCAGCTCAGTCCCGCGCTCCGCGCCCGCTCCACGACCGGGCCGATGGCCTCCGCCAGTGCCGCCACGTCCTCCGCGGTGGAGGTGTGCCCCAGGGAGAACCGCAGGGTGCCGCGGGCGAGGTCCGGGGACATGCCGGTGGCCAGCAGGACATGGCTGGGCTGGGCGACGCCGGCGGTGCAGGCGGAGCCCGTGGAGCAGGCGATGCCCTGGGCGTCCAGGAGGAGCAGGAGGGAATCGCCCTCGCAGCCGGGGAAGGAGAAGTGCGCATTGGCGGGGAGGCGGCCGGCGGGGTCCGGGTCGCCGCCGAGGACGGCGTCCGGCGCGGCGGCCCGCACGGCCTTGACCAGGTCGTCGCGGAGCGCGCCGATGTCGCGGGCGAAGTCCGCACGGTGAGCGACGGCGTACCGGCCGGCGGCGGCGAAGGCGGCGATGGCCGGGGTGTCGAGGGTGCCGGAGCGGACGTGCCGTTCCTGTCCGCCGCCGTGCAGCACCGGCACCGGGGCGTACTCACGGCCCAGCAGCAGCGCGCCGATGCCGTACGGTCCGCCGATCTTGTGGCCGGAGACCGTCATCGCGGCGAGCCCGGAGGCGGCGAAGTCGACCTCCAGCTGGCCGACGGCCTGCACCGCGTCGGCGTGCAGCGGAATGTCGAACTCCGCGGCGACCTCGGCCAGTTCGCGCACCGGCTGGATGGTGCCGATCTCGTTGTTGGCCCACATGACGGTGGCGAGCGCGACATCGGCGGGGTTGCGGGCGATGGCCGTACGCAGCGCCTCGGCGTGCACCCGGCCGTAGCTGTCGACCGGCAGCCACTCGACGCGGGCGCCCTCCTGCTCGGCGAGCCACTCCACGGCGTCGAGCACCGCATGGTGCTCCACGGGGCTGGCGAGGAGGCGGGTACGGGCCGGGTCGGCGGCGCGGCGGGCCCAGTACAGGCCCTTGACCGCGAGGTTGTCGGCCTCGGTGCCGCCCGCGGTGAAGACGATCTCGCTCGGGCGGGCGCCTAGGGAGACGGCGAGGGACTCGCGCGCCTCCTCGACGGTACGCCGGGCCCGCCGGCCGGCAGCGTGCAGTGAGGACGCGTTGCCGGTGACGGTCAGCTGGGCGGTCATCGCCTGCACCGCCTCCGGGAGCATCGGGGTGGTGGCGGCGTGGTCGAGGTAAACCATGGTGCGCACGATTCTACGAGCCGGCGCGGCGGGCTCCGGGGGCGCATGCGCAGCGCGCGGGAGCGCCGTACGCCGGAATGCCAGGGGGCGGGCCACCGACCGCCCCGCTCGGGTAGCCCATGGGCCGGCCCGCCCGCGCCCTCGACACCCCGGTAAGGAGTCACTAGCCTGACGGTCATGACACCGTGGCATCTGGACCGGACGTTCCGCGCTGCGTCGGGCGACGAGGTGCGCTGGGCCGCACTCGGGGACCCGCAGCCGGACGCCCCGGCGGTGGTCCTGCTCCACGGCACGCCCTTCTCCTCCTACGTCTGGCGCGGGGTGGCACGGGCCCTGGCCGCCCGCCACCGGGTGTTCGTCTGGGACATGCCGGGCTACGGCGCCTCGGAGCAGCGGACCGGCCAGGACGTCTCACTCGCCGCCCAGGCCCGCGTCTTCGCCGAGCTGCTCGCCCACTGGGACCTGGCCACGGAGGCGACCCGGCCGGCCGTGGTCGCGCACGACTTCGGCGGCTGCGTAGCCCTGCGCGCGCATCTCCTGCACGGTGCCCCCTACGCGCGGCTGGCCCTCGTCGACCCGGTGGCGCTCGCCCCCTGGGGCTCGCGCACGTACCGGCTGCTGGGCGCCCACCCCGACGTGTTCGCCCAGCTGCCGCCGGACCTCCACCGCGCGCTGGTACGGGAGTACGTCTCCTCCGCGAGCCACCCCGGCCTCCACCCGGCCGTCCTCGACCGGCTGGTCGAGCCCTGGTGCACGGACGCGGGCCGCCCGGCCTTCTACCGCCAGATCGCCCAGAACGACCAGCGCTTCACGGACGACATCCAGGACCGCTACGGCGAACTCACCCTCCCGACCCTGATCTGCTGGGGCACCCAGGACACCTGGATCCCGCCCGCCAAGGGCCACGACCTGGCCTCCCGTATCCCCGGCGCCCGCCTCCGCCTGATCGAAGGCGCGGGCCATCTGGTGCAGGAGGACGCGCCGGCGGAACTCACGGCGGTGTTGGGGGAGTTCCTGGCGGTGTGAGGGTGTCTCAGGACGCGCTGCTCCCGGCGGGCCCGCCGTACCGCGCAGCCCTCGGCCCGATGAACCGCTTGACCTCGTCGTCGTCCGCCCCGGGGCGGCGTTCCCGGGAGCCGCGGGCGCGCGGTCCCTCTCACGCCAGACGGTTGCGGATTGCCGCGTATGCACTCCCGCTCAACCACCCCACCTAGACGTCGACTTGAGCCTTCTGACGGCCCTCCTGCCTACGGAGCCATCCGCCGTCCCAGCTCGCGCACCACTGCCGCCGCCTCCGCTACGGCGGCCGACGGGGTCGGCAGGGTCTCGGGGGCGGTCAGGGAATCCAGGGTGGTGCGGAGGCGGCGGAGGGTGGCGCGTGGGGGGCGGGGGGTGTGGGTGAAGTCGGTGAGGGTGGTGGTGAGTTCGGACTCGAGGGTGTCGAGGGTGTCGAGGGATTCGAGGGTGTGGTGGGGGGTGGGCGGGGCGGAGTTCTCGCCGGGGGTGGGCGGGGCGGAGTTCTCGTCGGGGGGCTGGAGGCGTAGTTGGTCGGTGAGGGTGCGGAGGGCGGCGGTCAGGTCGCGCAGGGTGGTGCCGGTGCGTGCGAGGTCGGCGGTGAGGGAGGGGCCGGGGCGGCGGGGGCCGGCGGTGGGGGCGTCCTCCTTGTCGCGTAGCAGTGCGTGGAGCATGCCTGTCTCCGGGGTGCCGAACGCCTCGTGGACGGTGAGGGCTTCGCGCCAGTGTGCCTGGGCGCTCTGCTTGCGGCCCAGGGCGGTCTCGGCGTGGCCCAGGGCGGTCAGGGCGTCGGCCCGCCACCGTTCGCCGCCCGGCACCAGCAGCCGTTTCGCCGCGTCCTCGGCAGCGGTCACCGCTTCGCCGGGGCGGATCAGGGCGACCATCGCCTCGGCCGTCCGGCAGCGGGTCCGCCCCGCCCACAGATGCTGGCGGTCCTGCTCGAAGAGGGGCAGGGCCTGGAAGAGTTCGCGGAGTGCGTCGGCGTGCCGGCCGGCCGCCGACAGCGCTTCGGAGAGGGCGTAGCGGCCGTGTGCGAGGCGTGCGGAGCCGTCGGCGAGCCGGCGGTGGACGCCCAGGCTCCGTTCGGCGAACAGTACGGCTTCGTCGCTGTTGCCGGTCGCGGCCCAGAGCCGGGCCAGCGCGGCGAGCGCATCGGCCTCGCCCAGCTGGTCGTTGCGGCGGCGGCCCTCTTCCCAGGCCGCGGTGAGCTGCCGCTCCGCGGTGTCGTGCTGCCCCTGGTGGAGGGCGATGAGGCCGCGCGTATAGGGGGCGCGGAACCGCGTGAGGGAGTCGCCGGAGCGGTTGGCCAGTTGCTCCGCGCGCCGCGCCTCGGGCTCGGCCTCGGCGCACTTGCCCAGCGCGAGGTACGCCTCGGCGAGCGCCAGCCGGGCCCGGCCTTCCGCCCGTGCGTCGCCGTCCCGGGCCGCCCGCGCCGCCACCGTCCGGGCGGCCGGCTCGTACGCGGCGGAGAGCGCGCCGGAGTCCGCCGTCACCT
Source organism: Streptomyces sp. bgisy130 (assembly GCF_057708345.1). NCBI lineage: Bacteria > Bacillati > Actinomycetota > Actinomycetes > Kitasatosporales > Streptomycetaceae > Streptomyces > Streptomyces sp. bgisy130. Next base: position 124,389 of record NZ_JBYISA010000012.1, on the reverse strand, counting down.
GGGCGAGCAGCAGGAGATCAGCGGCCTGGCGGACGATCCCCGGGGTGCGGAGCGCGGCACGGCGGACGGTGGCGAGCAGTCGAGGGGTCTCCTCGGCCCAGGTGGCCAGGGCCCGGTCCCGGTCCCGGCCGTGGTCCTTCGTGGTGGGGCGGGAGCCGCCGGAGGGGACGCGGGCGAGGTCGTGGAGCATCCGGTCGCCCGGGCAGCGGAGGGCGTGCACCTGCCGGCCCATGGCCAGATACCAGGTCAGCAGCCGGACCAGGGCCTCGTCACGGGCCGCCGCCGGCAGCTCCTGATCGGCGGACCGGCAGGCGAGGCGCCGCAGTTGGCCCGTATAGCGATAGCGGTCGGCGCCCGCCTTGTGGAGCGCGCCGACCGAACGCAGCTCGTTGAGGAGGGAGTTGGTCTGCTGTGGCGTGGTAGCGAGGAGGGCGGCTGCGGCGCCGGAGGAGAGGTCGGCGGACGAGGCCCCGGCGGTGTCCGTCACGGCGAGGAGGCGGAAGGCCCGCCGGGCCGCCGGGGAGAGCTGTGCGTCGAGCCACCGGAGCGCCGCGGGGCCGGGGTCGGTGAACAGGTCCTGCGCCTCGGCGGGGGCCAGCGGGGCCAGTTCGAGGGCTTCGGCGGGCGGGGTGAGCGAGGTGAGCTGGGCGAGCTGGGTGAGCGGCGGGGATCCACGGCCGGTGATCAGGACGGCGCTGCCGCCCCGGCCTTCCGGTGCGCCCGTGGGGCCGGGGAGGAGGGGGGCCAGGGCTGCTGCCGTGTCGGCCCCCTCTGTCCCGTCGGCGTCGGGTGCATCGTCCAGCACGATGAGCACGCGGCGTTCAGCCAGCAGCGACCGGTAGCGGGCCGCCCGCCCGTCGCGCCACAGGGGAATGCGGTCGTCCGGCACGCCCAGTGCGCGCAGCAGTGCTTCGAGGGCGCCGGTCGGCGTGACCCGCTCCTCTGCCGCCTTGGCCCTGCCGCGCAGATCCAGGAACAGCTGTCCGTCGGGGAAGTGGTCCGCGACCTCGTGGGCGACGCGCAGCGCGAGTGCCGTCTTGCCCGCCCCGGCCGGTCCGTGGAGGAAGCGGCAGGGCGGGGCGTCGCTTGTGCCCCCCGTCAGTCCTGCGGCCAGCCGGGAGATCTGCTCGCTGCGGCCGGCGAACGGCTCCGGCGCGGGCGGCAGGGCCACCGCGTCGGCCCGTGGACCGGCCGGATCGGGCGCGGGCTCCTCGGCGAGGGGGCGGTAGTGCCCGTCCATGAGGTCGCTGCGCCAGTGCTCCAGACGGGCCCGCTGGGCGGCGGCGAACGGCCCCGGCAGGCCCGCGAGTGATGCGCCGTCCCACAACGCCAGTGCCTCATCGCACAGTTGGCGGGCCGCGGCCGGATCCGCGGCGCGGCGGGCCCGGTCGATCAGTTGCTCGGCACGGTCGAGATCGAGGTCGAGGACGGGTGCGCTGCCGTCGGGGCGGCGCAGGGCATAGCTCCCGTCCCGCTCCCTGACCAGGAGGTCCGCACCGGGATCCACACCGGGGTCCGCGCCCGCACCCGCCCCGATGTCTGCGCCGAGGGCCGCGTTCAGCCGGGTGGCGCAGGCGTACAGCGACGAGAGGGCGTTACCCGGCGGCCGGGCGCCCCAGAGGTCGGGGATCAGCTCGGCCGCGGCGGCGGCGTGCCCCGGGCGCAGCAACAGGGCGGCCAGCAGCGCCTGTTCCTCCGGACCGCCCAGCGCGAGCGGCGTCGGCCCGCGCCAGGCGCGGACAGGACCGAGGACACCGAAGCGCGGTGGCAGTGGCGGCGGGGGCGCGGGGCGGCGCTGGGCCGGGACCGGGTGGTCGGTCAGCTCGGGCACCACACCCCCCATCCGCTCCAGCACCGGACTGGCCAGCACCGCGAAGGCCCGCGCCGACGCCTGTAGCCGCAGCTCCCCCTCCTCGTCCCCCATCAGGACCGGGAAGTCCGGCAGCCGCCCCATGTACGGCTCCAGCGAGCGTCCTACCGCCTCGACGACCTCCACGGCCTGTTCGGCGCCGAGCCCGCTGAACAGCAGCTCCCGTACGCCGGGGCGGAAGTCGTAGACGGGCTGGTCGAGTTGGCCCGGGGGCGGGGCACCCAGGGCGCAGTCCAGGGTGTGGGCGGCGGCCGCGTCCCGCGCCTGGTCGGTGCGCTCCAGGAGGCCGCCGAGCAGGATCTCGGCCACATGGGTGGGACCGGCGTCCCGCATCGTGGCGGCACGGACCAGCTGCATCAGGGGTGTGGTCAGGGGGCGGATGGCCGAGAGGCGGACGGCGAGACGGTATGCCTCGGGCGAGAACGCCCCTCTGAAGTGGGACAGCAACTCCTCGGCCGTGCCCTGGGGGACGGCGGGCCGGGCGGACGCCGGGGGCGCCTCGTCCAGCAGCACCGTTTCGATCAGATGCGGCACTCCGGGGCGGGTGAGCAGCCCGGCCCACTGTTCCAGCGCGGAGGCGGTCGGGTGCAATACGGGCAGCGCGAGGAGGCCGTCCGCCTCCGGATCGCGCTCGCCGCTCAGCGCATCGCAGACGACGAGCCGGCCGAGGGGGTCGAACTCGCCCGGTGCGGCCAGGAGCCGGGGGCGGGCATCCAGGGCGGTGCCCCGCCACAGCCGCCGGGGCAGGGGGTTCAGTACGGCCAGCGGGCCGCGGCGGCCCCATGCGGCGAGCGCGCGTACGGCCTGCGGGCTGCGCCATCCCGGGCTCGTCCCGTCGGTCAGCAGAAAGGTCACCGCCGCGCCCGCGGACCGCCGGCGCCCCGTGGGGCCGCTCGGATTCCGGGGGTCGACGGACAGGACATGGACGGAACGGAAGACCGTGCTCCGGGCGAGGAGCGCGCGCAGCTCGGCCGCGAGCGGGCCCCACACCTGCATGGACGGCGAGCAGTCCACCAGCAGCACGGCGGACCAGCACCGCTCCTGGTCCGGCCGGGAGACGACATCGAGGAACCCGGTCTCGGCGGCGAGCCGGACGGTGGCCTCGATATCCGTGACGGTGCGGTGCGGGTGGTCCCGGGACCGGCGCAACGGGCGCAGCGCCCGGCCCAGTTGCTGGGCATCGGGCAGCGCCCGCCCACCGGGGACCCGCGCGGGACGGGCCCGCTCCGCGCCCGTCCCGCCGCCCTGACTGCCCATGGCGTACAGCGCACGACGGGGCGGAAGGGCCGGAGTCAGGGGGTCGGCAGGGTCAAACTGATCGGCTTGATCGGTGAGGTCAGTGGGGTCAGCCGAGTCGCCAGGAGCAGCGGCTTCAGCGGCATCCACCCCCGCATCGGCTCCGTCAGACGCCTGGCCCGCGCCGGACTCCCCGGAGCCCTCGGCCGCATCGGACGCCCCCCACCCCCCGTCCCCGCGCCGCCCCCCGTCAGCCGGCCGACCGCGGGTCTCGTCGAACGCACCGGTCCCGTCAGCCCCCTCGCCCCCGACCCCGTCCGCACTCCCCGTCCCACCCACACGCTCCCCCGCATCCCCCGACTCCCCCGTATCCCCCGGCGCCCCGGCCGCCGCACACCCCTCCATCGCCCGTGACAGCCACAGCACATCGAGGAGTTCGGTGGCCCCGAGGTCGTAGCCGGCGGCCGACATCGCCTGTCGCAGTCGGTCGATCATGGCGACATGGACTCGTCGAGGCGGTGCAGCACGGCGGCGAGGAGCTCTTCCTTGGTGAGGTCGGCGCCGCTGATGCGCAGATGGACGGCGGCCAGCAGCTGGTCGGTGGCCAGGGTCTGGGTCTTGGCGCGCTGGTGGAAGACCTCGATGAGGTCCTCCGCCGCGGCGACCGCCTGCTCCCCCAGGTTGTGTTCGATGATCTTCCGCAGCCGGTCGCCGGTCGGCTCCGGCAGGTCCAGCCGTACGCAGCGGCGCAGGAAGGCGGGCGGGAAGTCCCGTTCGCCGTTGCTGGTCATGATGACGATCGGGAAGTGGGTGCAGCGGACCACGCCGCGGTGGACCGCGACCCGCTCCCGGCTTCCGCTCAGCAGGACCTGGACCTCCTGTTGGTGCTCGGGCAGCCGGGCCAGCTCCGGGATCTCGAACTCGCCCTCCTCCAGCACGACCAGCAGGTCGTTGGGCAGGTCGATATCGGCCTTGTCGAGTTCGTCGACGAGCAGGACCCGGGGGCGGCCGGCCGCCAGTGCACTGCCGAGCGGGCCGAGGCGCAGATACTGGCCGATGTCGCCGGCCCCGGTGGCGCGCCGGACCCGGGGACGGCGCGCGGAGCCGTGCGGGGTCTCGCGCTCCCGGCGCAGCGAGGCCTCCCGGAGGCGGCCCACGGCGTCGTAGCGGTAGAGGGCGTCCTGGAGGGTGGAGCGGCTGTTGACCGACCAGCGCAGGACGTCACCGAGCCCGAGTTCCCCGGCGACGGCGCGGGCCAGCGAGCTCTTGCCGGCGCCGGGGCGGCCGGTGACCAGCAGCGGACGGTGCAGATGCAGGGCGGCGTTGACGACGGAGATCTCGTTGCGCTCCAGCAGATACGGCGCCCGGGGCGGCTCCCCGCGGCCGGCGGGCAGGTGGCGCCAGGGCGGTGGGGCAGGCAGCTGCGCGGGGCCGCGGAACACCCACCAGTCCTCCGGCGCCGCCCCCGGGTCGTCGTGTGGGCCTGCTGCGCTCTGTCCGGTCACGCACCTTCTCCTCGTTCATTGCTGCGTCCACGGTCCGGCACTCAGGGCTGCGTCAGCACCCAGGCGTCCGGGGCGAGTTGTGGGGGACGGTGGTCGGGCGCGTCGTAGAGCAGGGACAGCCGGCGGCCGTGGTGGGTGTCGCGCTCCGGCTCGGCCATCGCCCTGGCCCGTTCCAGGCGCACCGCTTCGGGGACCTCGGCGTGGTCGGTGCCGTCGACCAGGGCCAGCAGGTCCTGGGCGATGTGCTCGCCGTGTTCGGCGCGGTGCCACAGCACGGTGTGGACGCCGGCCTGGACGCACTGCCGCAACAGCGTTCCGTGGTGGTGCGGTTCGCAGCACACGATGACCGTGCCGGCGTCGCGGTGCACTTCCAGTTGTGCGCGGGCGACCTTGCGGTCGGTGTGCCGGTGGTCGAGGACCAGGCGTTTGGCGTGCGGCAGGGCGGCGGTGCGCTGTTTCCAGCCGGCGTAGCTCTCCCGGGAGCGCTCCGTGGTGCGCACCACCACCCGCCGGGTGATCCCGGGCGCGAACGGCCCGTCCTCGTCGCTGTCGGGCGACTCCCAGGAGTCGACGTCCAGACCGAGCCAGGCGGACGGCAGGAAGTACTCCACCAGGGCGGTCTCCGGGTCCTCCCGGACCTCGGTGCGCAGCACCCGGCGGATGTCGTCGACCACCTGCTCGCTGCCCGCCTCGGCATCGCGGACCAGCGCGAGCCGGTGCGGCTGGCGGTCGGCGAGGGTCCAGATCTGGTAGGTGAAGCGGCGTCCGGTCGCGGTGGGCAGCAGCTCCACCTGGACTCGGGGAGCAGAGGCCGCCGGGGTGCCGGTGGCCGGCCGGACGGGGGCCAGGGTGCGGACCGGGGCCGCGGCGGCCGTGACATCGGCGCGGAACTGGCAGACGGCCGCCTCGTCGACCCCGGAGCGGGCGGCGACGCGCTCGACCCAGGCGTCGAGGTCCTCGGCCGGGTACGCCCCGGCCGCGCGTTCGTCGACGCTGATCCGCACCACGCCCTGGAGCAGCGGCGGCACCGGCGCCCCGGTGGTGGAGCTGAAGCCCTCCAGGGCGTCCATCGCGTCGGCCAGGCCGGTGACGGCGGGCAGCTCCGGGGCGTGCGGCAGGACGCGTTCCAGGAGGGTGCGGGGGTCCGTACGGGTGCAGTGCGCCAACAGGCCGGAGAGGTCGCGGCGTTGGCGGGTGGTCAGGTATTCGGCGGGGCGGACCGTACGGGCGGCGCGGCGCAGGCGCTCCCAGTCCTCGCGGGCCCCGTAGAGGCCGGGCCGGACGTGCGGGTCATACGGGTCGGCGGCCGGCGGCTCGTGGTCCCGTACCAGGTCGAGGAGTTCGGGGATACCGCGGCGGACGCTCACCGCCAGGCCGACCAGCCGTTCCAGGTCGGCGGCCGGGCCCGCCGAGGGCCTGCCGAGCCGGGCGGCGAGCCGCTCCTCACAGGCGAGCACCGCCTCGCGGCCCTTCAGTACCCGCTCCAGCGCGGTGAGCAGCTGCTGCACCCCGCGCCGGGCGGTGGGCACCGCCGAGGGCGGCAGGGTGGGGAGTTCGGCCTCGATGGCGGGGACGCTGATGGCGTACATCGTCGTCGGCCGGGCCCCGGGGGCGGCCCCTTCCGGGGCCCGGTGCACGGCCGCGACCAGGCCCACCACGGCCTGCCGCTCGCGGTCCCACAGCGGCCCGCCGCTGAAGCCCTCGGTGACCTGCGCGCCGCCGAGCACGTCCAGCGCGATCCAGGGCGGCGCGGAGACCCGGGGCACGGCGCGCACCGTGGGCAGCGGATTGCCGCTGGCCCATAAGGCGATGGTCTCGTTGGCGTAGTTGTGCTGGAGGAACGGGGCCGGTTCGGCGCCCTCGGGTGCGGCGCCGGTCAGCTCCAGGACGGCGAGGTCGCCGTGGTACGGCACCCGGCCGGGCTCGACGGGCGCGCTCCCGGCCGCCGTGGCCCGCGGCGGCACCCACATGTCCCGTAAGACCCGGGCGGTCAGGTCGCGGCCGGCGGCGACATGGGGCAGCCGGAGGGTGACGGTGTCGCCGGGGCCGGGGGTCTGCTGGGCGAAACGGTCCCTGCCCAGCGCGCTGTTGACGACATGGGCGCAGGTCAGCACGAGCCGTTCGGCGACCAGCACCCCCGCGCCGAGGGCGTGGTCGCCATGGCGCACGGAGGCGAAGGACTGCTGGAGCGGGGTGTCCGGGCCTGCGCCTGCGATCACGGGGCCGTCCCGCCGGCTTCCCCCGCGCCCTGGGCGAGATTCCAGGTGGCCGAGACCTTGAAGCTCGCGTCTCCCTTGCCGGAGAACACCCCGAGGCTCAGATCGGAGCCGAGGGTGACACCGAACTCCACGGTGACCTCGTCGGGGCGGTGGCTGCCGGCGGCGATCGAGCGATGGATCTGGCCGAGGACCCCGCTGAGCGGCCGCAGGGCCTCTTCGAGGGCCTCCCCGCCGCGGGTCAGCGCCCGGGCCACCCGGCTGTCGGCGCTGACCGGCTGGGCGGAGCCGAACTCCTCGGGCAGCTCCAACTCGCCGTCGGTGCCGGGCTGCTGGCCTCGGCCGCCGCCGGACGGCGGTTGTGCGCCGGAGTGGTCGTGCGTGCCCGGACCGCCGGTGGCGGCCGGCTCCGCGGCCCGCAGCCACACGACGGTTGCCTCATCGATTCTGAGAGCCACATCCCCCATGCCGGTCAGTCTGACATGAGCCGCCGGGTCACCGCCCGTACTTTCCCGTCCTTTTTCCGCTTCCGCACCCGCAGCCACCTGCGAAAAGGGCACGGAAGCGACATCCCCGCCCTACCCCTGGAGCAGCGCCCGCGCCAACTGCCGGGACTGGGCGACGAGTCGGTCCTCGGAATCCCAGACCTCGGCGTCCTCCTCCAGGAAGCCGCCGGCGAGGTTGCGGGTGGTGATGGCGACCCGCAGCGGGCCGGGGGCCGGGCGCCGCCGGATGTGGGCGGTCAGTTCGACGGTGGGGACCCAGCCGGACAGGCCCATCTCGAAGGCGGTGGGCGGCAGCGCGTCGACGGTCAGCAGGAGGGAGAGCGGGTCGGGTTCGCGGCCGTCGGCCAGGCCGAACCAGGCGCGCATCTCGCCCCTGCCGGAGGGGGCGCCGACGGCCCAGCCCGCGGTCGCCGGGTCCAGGCGGAGGGCGAGCCGCTCGGCGATGGCGGTGCTGCCGGGGATCGCGGGGCGGCCGTCGGGGGCGCTGTCCGTGCCCAGGCAGTGCTCGTACGGCGGGATGGCCGGGGGTTTGGCGGTGGTGCGGACGTCGTCGGGCAGGGCGCCGAGGTCGCCGTACGCGGCGAGCACCCGCAGCCGCTCGATCTCGCTGCCGTCCTCCGCGAACTGGACGAGGGTGGCGGTGCCGGTCGACATCGTGCGGCCGGTGCGGACCACTTCGGTGCGGATCACCGCGGGGCCCGGGACCGAGGCCGTGAGGTAGTGCGCGGTGACCGACATCGGGTCGGGGTGCGGGAGGGCGTCGCCCAGGGCGCGGCCCATGAGGGCGAGGAGGTAGCCGCCGTTGACCGCCTGGATGATCGTCCAGCCGGCGGAGAGGTGGGCGTCATAGACGCCGGGTGCGCGGCGGGTGACCGCCGTATCGCGGTCGAACTCGCTGGTGCAGTGGGTCGCCAGAGCCATGGGTTGCACGCTACACCGGATAGTTACCGACCGGTAGTGTCAGTTTTTACCGCCTCGGGCGGAACCGCTCCTTCCGCGCCTGCCATGATGTGCGCCATGCTTCACGTCCTCTACCTGGTCGGTGTCGCGGCCTTCGCGGCGAGCGGGGTGCTGGCCGCCTATCGCGCCAACATGGACCCCTTCGGCGGGCTGGTGCTCGCCTTCGCCGCGTCCATCTCCGGCGGCACGCTGCGCGATCTCATCCTCGACCGGCGCCCGCTGTACTGGACGCACGACTGGGTACTGCTGACCGTGATCATCTGTGTCGGCGTCGGCACCATGATCTATCTGCGGTTCTGGCAGCTGCCGCACAAGTCGCTGCTGGTGGTCGACGCGGTCGGGCTGTCCGTCGTCACGGTGATCGGCGCCCGCGCCGCGATCGACGCGGGCGCCACCCCGCTCGCCGTGATCATCCTGGCGGTGCTGACCGGCGTCGCCGGTGAGGTCATCCGCGATGTGCTGTGCGGGGAGTTCCCGCCGCTGCTGCTGCGGGAGGACGTCTACGCGATCGCCGCGCTGGCCGGCGGCGGCTGCTATCTGCTGCTGTACCACCTCGGCACCGGCGCCACCTCCGCCGCGGTGGTCTCGGCGGGGCTGGTCTTCGCCCTGCGGATGGGGGCCGTCTACCTCGGGCTGCATCTGCCGCGGCCGGAGCAGCTGCGCCCCCGGGGCGGCCGGCCGGACGCCGGCTGACCCGGGGGCGCAGGGCCTAGTTCGGCAGCGCCGGCTTGCTGTCCGTGTTCAGCCAGGTGTCGAAGAGGTCGTCCAGCTGCTGCCCGGAGATCTTCTCGGCGAGCGCGATGAACTGGGAGGTCTCCGCGTTGCCGTAGCGGTGGCGGGCGGTCCAGGCCGGCAGCAGCTCGAAGAACGCCTGGTCGCCGATCCGCTCCCGCAGCACCTGGAGCGTCATCGCGCCCCGGGCGTAGACCGCGCCGGCGAACATGGTGTCCCGCTGCGGATCGGCGACCTTCACCTTCCAGAAGGCGCTGTCGGCCGGGATGTCGGCGTACTGCGCACGGAGCGTGTCATGGGCGCTGCGGGTGCCGCGGTGCTCGCTCCACAGCCACTGCGCATACGTGGCGAAGCCCTCGTTGAGCCAGATGTTCTGCCACCGCTTCACGGAGACCGAGTCGCCGAACCACTGGTGCGCCAGCTCATGGACGATGGTCGACTCGCTGCGCACCGCCGAGTAGACCGGCTTGGACTGCACCTCCAGCGAGAAGCCGGCCTGCGGCATGTCGTCGACGATCGCGCCGGTCTCCTCGAAGGGGTACGGCCCGAAGACCTTCGACCAGTAGTCGGTGGCCCCCGCGGTGATGCCGTAGACGTCGACCTTGCCGGTGGGAAGGGTGGGGTCGGTGGCGACGTAGATGGGCGTGCCGCCGGGCGTGGTGCCCGTACGGACATCGAACTTCCCGATGGTGGCGGTGGCGAGGTAGGTGGCCATCGGACGGCTCTCGCGCCAGTGGGCGTACGAGCGGCCGTGCGCCTCCCGGGTGCCGACCAGCCGCCCGTTGGAGACGCCGGTCAGCCCCTTGGGGGCGTCGATACGGATGTCGTAGGTGGCCTTGTCGCCCGGGTGGTCGCTGGAGGGGAACCATGTCGAGGCGGCGTTCGGCTCGCAGGCGACGAAGACCCCGTCCTTGGTCTTCATCCAGCCGTAGTCGGAGCCGAAGACGATCGGGCCGCTCAGCGGCTTGGGGACACCGTGGTAGGCGACGGTGACGGTGAACTTCGCGCCGCGGCGCAGCGGGAAGTCGGGGCGGACGGTTATCTCGTCGCCGGATCTGCCGAAGTGCGCCCGGCGGCCGTTCACCCGGACGCTGTCGACCGTCAGCTTCTGGAGATCGAGGTCGAAGGCGGAGAGGTTCTTGGTGGCGCGGGCGGTGAGCTTCGTGCGGCCGTCGAGCCGGCCGCTGCCGGGCTGATAGCTGACCCCGAGGTCGTAATGCAGGGCGTCGAAGCCGCCGTTGCCCAGGCGGGGGAAGTACGGGTCACCGACGCCGGGGGCGCCGGGGGACGCGCCGGGAGCGGCGGCGATGGAGGCGGCCGAGGCCACGGCGGTGGCCAGGGCGAGCCAGCGGGAGGTGCGACGCGCAGAACGGGAGAGTGCCATGAGCCGTCCTTTCGGACACACGGGCGAAGGAAGAACAATCGCGCCGACTCTGCACCCTCCCGTGCCGCTTTGCCCGGGACTTTGCCAATTCCTCGGAGTTACTTACCGGTTGGCTCCTGGCCGGCCCCGCCGGACGTCCCGGCCGGCGCCGGGTCGGGCGCGTTCTCGGGGTGGTGGCAGGCCACCTGGTGCCCGGTCCGCAGCGCGACCAGCGGCGGCTCGGTGGTGGCGCACACCTCGGTCGCCTTCCAGCAGCGGGTACGGAACCGGCAGCCGGACGGCGGGTTGATCGGCGACGGCACATCGCCCTTCAGCAGGATCCGGTCGCGCTGGGTGCGCCGCTTGGGATCGGGCACCGGGACGGCGGACAGCAGCGCCTTGGTGTACGGGTGCATCGGCGCCTCGTAGAGCGCCTTGCGGTCGGCCAGTTCCACGATCTTGCCGAGGTACATCACCGCGATCCGGTCCGACACATGCCGGATGACCGAGAGGTCGTGGGCGATGATGACGTACGTCAGGCCCAGCTCCTCCTGGAGGTCGTCCATGAGGTTGACGACCTGGGCCTGGATCGACACGTCCAGCGCGGAGACCGGCTCGTCGGCGACCACCAGCTTGGGCTTGAGCGCCAGCGCCCGGGCGATCCCGATGCGCTGCCGCTGACCGCCGGAGAACTCGTGCGGATAGCGGTTGTAGTGCTCCGGGCTCAGGCCCACCAGCTCCAGCAGCCGCTGCACCTCCTTCTTCACCCCGCCCTCGGGCTCGACACCCTGGAGGCGGAAGGGGGTGGAGACGATCCCGCCGATGGTGTGCCGCGGGTTCAGCGAACCGTACGGGTCCTGGAAGATCATCTGCACGTCCCGGCGCATCGGCCGCAGCCGGCCCTGGGACAGATGCGTGATGTCCTGGCCCTGGAACTCGATGGAGCCGCCGGTCGGTTCGTCGAGCCGGGTGATCAGCCGGCCCATCGTCGACTTGCCGCAGCCGGACTCGCCGACCACGCCGAGGGTCTCCCCGGGCCGTACATCGAAGTCGATGCCGTCGACCGCCTGCACCGCGCCGACCTGCCGCTTGAGCAGGCCCTTGGTGATCGGGAAGTGCCGGACCAGACCGCGGACCTTCAGCAGCGGCGCGGCGTCGGCGGGAGCCTCCGTGGAGGTCCCCTTCTGGAGCGGGATCTTCTTGTTCTGGTAGTCAGTCGTCTCGGTCACAGCTTCGGCGCAATCTCTTCGGTCCAGATACGCTCCCGCTCCTCCTGCGACATATGGCAGGCGGAGGAGTGCCCGCCCCCGTCGGCTACGCCCCCATTGGCGGGGGTGCCCCCACTGCCGGCCTCGCGCAGCTCGGGGCGGACCGTACGGGTGAGGTTGTCCTTCGGCACGTCCGCATACGGGCAGCGGGGGTTGAAGGCACAGCCGGACGGGACGTTGATCAGGCTGGGCGGGGAGCCCTTGACCGGGATCAGCCGGTCGGTCTGCGCACGGTCGATGCGCGGCATGGAACCGAGCAGGCCCCAGGTGTAGGGGTGCTGGGGCTCGTAGAAGACCTTCTCGGCCGGGCCGCGCTCGACGCACCGTCCGCCGTACATCACCAGCAGATCGTCGGCGAGCTCGGCGACCACGCCGAGGTCGTGGGTGATGATGATGACCGCCGAGCCGAACTCCTTCTGGAGATCGCGGATCAGGTCCAGGATCTGCGCCTGGACGGTGACGTCCAGGGCGGTGGTCGGCTCGTCCGCGATCAGCAGCTCGGGGTTGTTCACCAGCGCCATCGCGATCATGGCGCGCTGGCGCATCCCGCCGGAGAACTGGTGCGGATGGTCGTCGACCCGCTTGTCGGGCTGCGGGATGCCGACCCGGTCGAGCATCTCGATCGCCCGCTTGCGCGCGGTCTTCTTGTCCACGTCGTGGTGGACCCGGTAAGCCTCCATGATCTGGTTGCCGACCGAGTAGAAGGGGTGCAGCGCGGACAGCGGATCCTGGAAGATCATCGCCATCTCGCGGCCGCGCAGCCGGCGCACCTCGTCCGGATCGGCGGAGACCAGCTCCTTGCCGTCCAGCCAGATCTCGCCGGACATCGCCACCTTGCTGCGCTGCTGGCGCGAGGCACGGTGCAGGCCCATCACGGCGAGCGAGGTGACGGACTTGCCGGAGCCGGACTCGCCGACGATGCCGAGCGTCTTGCCCTTCTCCAGGCTGAAGTTCAGGCCGTCGACGGACTTCACCAGCCCGTCGTCGGTGCGGAAGTGCACCCTGAGGTCCCGCACCTGGAGGAACGGCGACGGCGCCTGCTCGGTGGTGGTGGCCGCGGCGGACCCGGCCGCCGCGGTCTCGGTCTTGTCCTCGGAGGAGTCGGTCACGAGAGCCTCACCCGCGGGTCGACGGCGGCGTACAGAACGTCCACCACCAGATTGCACATGACGATGAAGAACGCGGCGAGCAAGGTGACGCCGAGAATGTTCGGCAGGTCGTTGGCGTTGATCGCCTCGACGGCGAAGGCGCCGACGCCCTTGAGCGAGAAGACCTGCTCGGTGATCAGCGCACCGCCGAGCAGCAGGCCCAGGTCCATGCCGAAGACCGTGATGATCGGGGTGAGCGCGGCCCGCAGACCGTGCCGGACGACCACCTTGCGCTCCCGCAGGCCCTTGGCGCGGGCCGTTCGGATGTAGTCCTCGCTCAGCGTCTCCAGCATGCCGGCCCGGGTGAGCCGGGCGTAGAGCGCGGAGTAGAGGAAGGCCAGGGTGACCCAGGGCAGGACCAGGGTCCGGGCCCACAGGAACGGATCCTCCAGCAGCGGTACGTAGTCGCTGCGTTTGAAGATCGGCCACTGGTAGGTGAACAGGGCCAGTGCCAGCGCGCCGGTGAAGAACATCGGGAGGGAGACGCCGGCCAGCGCCACGCCCATCGCCATCCGGTCGAAGAGCGAGCCGGGGCGCAGCGCGGAGAGCACACCGGTGGCGACACCGGAGACGACCCACAGCACGGCGGCGCCGCCGGCCAGCGAGAGGGTCACCGGAAGCCGGGACTGGATCTCCGGCCAGACCTCGATATGCGTTTTGAAGGAGTAACCGAAGCACGGCACATGGCACTTGGCCGCTTCCGGACCGAATTTGTAGTCGACGCCGACGAAAATGCCCTTGAGGAAGTCCCAGTACTGCTCGTACACGGGCTTGTCCAGGCCGAGATTCTTCTTCACCGCGGCGATGTCCGCGGGCGTGGGGGCCTTTCCGATGTACTGCTGGGCAAGCTGGTCGGTGCTCTGCCCGGCCAGCTTCGGCAGCAGGAAGAAGATGCCGAAGGTGACCGCGCTGACGATCAGCAGCAGCACCACTGCGCTGATCAACCTGCGGATGATGTACGAGAACACGGGGATGCGGCCTCGGCGCCGCGGGCCGGCCGAAGCCGGCCCGCGGACACCAATGCCTTCACCTGCCTTCCAGGGCTGCTACTTCTTGACGCCGATGTTGAGGTAGTCGTACTGACCGCTGAAGGCCGAGGTGGACACCAGGTTGGTGGCCTTGGGCGAGCGGTACATCAGGACCTTGAAGTAGGTGAGCGGAACGATCGCCGCCTGCTCCATCGTCTTCTTGTCGATCTCGGCGTACGCCTTCTCGCGGGCCGCCTTGTCGGTGTTGGCGATGGCGCTGTCGAGCAGCTTGTTGATCTCCGGGTCGTCCAGCTCCGACAGGTTGGTGTTACCGGACTGGCTGATCGCCTTGCCGTTGAGGATCTGCTGGAGGTAGCCGTAGCCGGTCGGGAAGTCCGAGCCCCACTGCATCATGATCAGGCCGACGTTGTTCTTCTTGTTGAACTTCGGCACACCGGCGTAGTCCGAGAAGTACTTGCTGGTCGGGTAGGACTGGATCTTGGCGGTGACGCCGATCTTCTTGAGCGAGTCGATGACCGTGGTGGCCGCGTCGACCTCGTCCTGGCGGTCGTTGCGGGCCAGGATCGTGGTCGTGGTCTTGCCGGCGCCGCACTTGTCCCAGTGCTTCTTGGCCTCGGTCAGATCCAGCTTGTCGCCGTCGTACTTCTGCGGGTACAGGTCGTACTTCTGGTAGCCGTCGATGTCGGTCGGCAGGACCGTGGAGGCCAGCTCACCGCGTATCGGACCGCCGAGCGAGGTCTGTACGGCCTTCTTGTCGATGGCGTACTGGACGGCCTTGCGGCACTCGATGTTGTCGAACGGCTTCACCTTGGTGTTGAGCGCCGTGTAGACCAGCCGCTGACCGAGCGTGTTGTCGGTGTTGGCCTTCTCCTTGGGGTCGGTCAGGAGCTGGGCCTGCGTCTGCCCGTCGACACCACGGCCGGCCAGGTCCACCAGGGTGTTACCGGACTTGAGGTCCTTGTCGATCGTCGACTGGGCGACCTTCAGGTTCAGGACGATCTTGTCCGGCAGCTGCTTGCGCAGCGGGTCGGTCTTCGCGGACCACTGCGGGTTGCGGACCAGGGTGAGCTTCTTGCCCTCTTCGTAGCTCTCGAACTTGTACGAGCCGGTGGACAGCACGGACTTGGTGTAGTCGGCGCCCTTGTCCTTGGCCTGCGGGACCGGAGCGGTCTGCGGGGCGCTGACGAGGTAGTCGAACTCGGCGAACGGCTTCTTCAGGTGGAAGACGATCGTCTGCTCGTCCGGGGTCTCGATGGACTTCAGACCGGCCTTGCTCTTGTCCTTGTAGGGACCCTTGTAGCCGCCGTCGTTGTCCTTGAGGAACTGCTGGAAGTAGTTCGGGCCCAGCGAGAGGGTGTCGCGCGCGAAGTTGCTGCGCTCGACGGCGTACTTGACGTCCTGCGAGGTCACCTCGGAACCGTCGTCGTACTTGACGCCCTTGCGGATCTTGTACGTCCAGGTCTTGCCGCCGTCGCTGGGCTTGCCCATCGACTCGGCGAGGTCCGGGACCAGCTCGTTGCCCTTGGGGCCGGGGCCCGGCTTGAACGTGGTGAGCGGGCGCGCATAGAGCCGGCTGAAGTTGTAGATGAAGGCGTAGTACGTGTTGCCCGGGTCGAACGACTCGGGGGCGTCACTGATCGCGTAGCTGACCGTGCCGCCCTTCGCGTCCGAGGCGTTGACGACGCCCTTGGTGGCGGCGTTCGCCTCGCCGGAGCCTTCCGAGGAGCCCTTGCCCCCGCTACAGCCGGCCAGCAAAAGGCCCGCACTGGTGATGGCCGCGACAGCCGCGACCGGAACTGACCTTCGCATGGGTCGGTGTCCCCTTCGTTCGTCGAGAAACGTCGATACGTCGGTACGTCGGTACCTCGGTATGTCAGAGCTACAGAACTGCGAAAAACGCTGGTGAGACTTCTGAGCGGGTGCCAGGCACGGCCATCAGCGGCTGCGCGGATCCAGCGCGTCCCTCAGACCGTCACCGAGCAGGTTGAACGCCAGCACGGTGACGAAGATCGCGAGGCCGGGGACGATCATGTACTGAGGGTCGACCTCGTAGTACTTGACCGCCTGGTTGAGCATGCCGCCCCAGGACGCCTGGGGCGGCTGGATGCCGACGCCCAGGAAGCTCAGCGCGGCCTCGAAGAGGATGTTGGAGGGGATCAGCAGCGTCGAGTAGACGATGATCGGACCCACCAGGTTGGGCAGCAGCTCCCGGAAGAGGATGAACGGACCGCGTGCCCCCATGCCGCGGGCGGCGTCCACGAATTCCCGCTCGCGCAGCGACAGCGTCTGCGCGCGCACGATCCGCCCCATGTACGGCCAGTTGAAGAAGCCGATCACGAAGATCAGCACCGAGATGTGCAGCGGCAGGCCCTCCAGGCCGAAGGCGCCGCCCTGGAGCGAGGCGGAGATCGCGATGGCGAACAGCAGCAGCGGAAAGGCCAGGAAGACGTCCATCATCCGGCTGATGAAGGCGTCCACCCGCCCGCGGTAGAAGCCGGCGACCACACCGAGGACGGTGCCGATGGCGACCGACAGCAGGGTCGCGCCGAACGCCACGATCAGCGACACCCAGGAGCCCTCCAGGATCCGGGCGAGCAGATCGCGGCCGAACTTCGGGTCCACACCCAGGGGGTGGTCCCCGCTCATGCCGCCGAAGTCGCCCTTGGGGAGCGTGGTGTTGGGGTCGATCAGCGACTGGTTGGGATTGTTGGGGTCCAGCCCCAGCAGCGCCTGGATCGGGCGGGAGAGCGCGGCGACGGCGATGAGCAGGATGACAACGATGGCACCGGCCACCGCGACCTTGTCCCGCCGGAAGCGCAGCCAGGCGATCTGACCGAGCGAACGCCCCTCGATCCGCTTTCCTTCCACGCCTTTCAGCACCGCTTCCGGCTGCGCCTCAGCAGCTGCTCCGGTGGTCTCGATCGGTGCGGTCACGGTGCCTTTGACCCCTCTCGGCCGACGGTGGCCGGCCCATGCCCGCCGCGGTAGCGGCCTTGTTCACATCACTGGTGCAAGTCATGCAGGCATCGCGGAAGTTCGCGTTTTATGGAAATTCAAAAGGTGCGACGCCGTTCTCGGATGACGCTCGTACAAAGAGCTGATGGCCTTTGCTTGCCGGGAGTCTTCATCCGATTCGCGATCAGTCACCAGCCCTGAAGGGGAAAGGATGCGTAACTGTGATGTGATCCGCGGCATTCCGTTATACGGACAAAAGTTCGGGCTGAGCGGTGTGTATACCCGTGAGAAAGGGGTTCAACGGCGGGGCGCATGGGGCGAATTCACCCCAAGCCGGGCGCCGGGCGGCGGCGCCGGGCGTCAGTACGGACGCGGGTATCCGTAGCCGTAAGAGGGCGCGGGGGCCTGCGGCTGGACATAGCCGTCACGGTCGAAGAAGGGGCGCGTGGAGGCCCGCATCCACATGCCGACCGGGTCGTACTCGTCGTTCATCGCGACCGTCGAGACGGGCAGACCGTCCGGAACCGCGCCGATCGACTGCTGGATCATCAACCGCACCGAATCCACCGCTTGTTGACCGGTGTCGTACAGATCCAGACCGATCGCCAGATACGGGGCACCCAGCGCGGGCTGCACCCAGGCCCGGCGCAGCGACCGGACGGCGGGCGTCCGGTGGGCGTTCTGGGCGAGGAGCGCGTAGAACTGCGGGATGTCGATCACCGGCTCCGAGATCCGCAGCGGCCCGGCGGGCAGCCGGTCGAGACCGCCGGCGATACGGCGCAGATCCAGCCAGGGGATGCCGACGCCACCGCCGGGAGCATGCGGATTCAGCCACAGGCCCCAGCGGTCGGGGAAGAGCGCGGCGGCGATTTCGGTACCGGTGACCACCTCGTGGTCGCGATTCCAGCCGGAGGCGGCGAGTTCGGGCGCCGAGGTCACACACGGCGCATAGCCGAGGCCCTCGACCTCCATGTTTCCGTACTGCGCATCGGGCATACCGGCCCGGCCCTGCCAGAGCAGCATCCAGACCTGGCCCGCGGCGAGCGCGTGCAGCAGCGCCTCATAGGCGTCGTAACGGCCGGGCGAGACCTGCTGAAGCAGCTGCTCCAGCTGCCCGGCCGCCGCCGGCCCCTGATGCGCACCCGCGCTCACGTGGTCCGTCCCTTCTCTCAGCAGGGCACGTGGGGTGCGCCCGCCTGTCATCCAACCAGCTTAGGGCGTGCCCTACGGGTGGTCCCGGGAGTAGAAGGGGCGTACCCGCTCCAGCATCCAGTCGGCCACCGGGTCACCCTGGGCGAGGTCGAGCATGACGAGTTGTACGGGCCAGGGCAGCGGTACCGCGCCGAGCGCACGTCCGAGGGCTGACAGTACCGTCTCGCGGGCGGTGCCGTCGTGCAGCGCGGTGGCATCCGCCGCGACCTGAACACCGACGAACAGCGCGGGCGTGTCGCCCTCGACACTTGCCAGGGCACGCCGGGCACTCAGGACAATTCCGGCGCCGGAGAACTCCAGCCCGGCCGAGGCCAGGAAGTCCACCGGCTCGTCCTGCCAGTCCGGTTCGAAGAGCCGCACCCGGCCGCCGCTCGGCAGCCCGTCGAACTCCGGCTGCCCCAGGCGCCGCTCCCGGCACAGTTCGGCCACCGCGGGCGGCGGCAGCGGGACGCCGACCGTGCCGTCGGGGTTGACCGCGATGCCGATCTGCGGCGGCAGCCCGCGGGCGAACTCCCGGGCCGGGGCGACGGTGAAGGACATGTGCGGGCCGATCACCCGCAGGAATTCCTGCTCGGAGCTGTAGACCGGGACGTAGTGCGCACCGTCGAGCTCGACGGTGGGCAGATCGAGGCCCCGGGCGCCGGGGCCCGCGCTCTCCGGGCCGCCGCCTTCGGGCAGCGGCACCCACAGCCGGCTACGGCCGAGGACCTCGACGATCCGGCCGCCGGCGCCCGGGTGTCCGACGGACGCGGACAGCACCTCTTCGAGCTCGTTCGCCGGCCATGCCAGCTGCGGTATCCCCTGCTCCGGAAATGTCATTCGTCCCACCCGTTCCAAACCGCGCCATCTGGCCAAAGACCCTAGACGAGAAGGCGCGCGATGTGGTGTGCGGGGGCGTGCCCGGGTGCATCAGTGGAAGGCGAGGGTCTCCAGGGCGCTCGCCGCCCGCCGGTCGAGGAGGACGGCGGAGCCGAAGCCCTCCGGCAGCCGGTCCGACTCCGCGGCGCCGACCAGCCGCCCCACCGCCCCGCGGTGCCGGGCGAAGGCGTACCCCGACACCCCGCGGCCCCGTGACTCCTGGCCGGAGAGCGCCACCTCGGGCGCCACATCGAGCAGCACCAGATGCGCCCCGCGGCCGCCCCGCCGCGCCGCGCGCGCGATCCAGCGGCGCACCCACGCCAGCGTCCCGCAGTCGTGCACCACCACGCTGTCGCCGGAGCGCAGCGCACGGCCCAGGGCCAGATAGTGGGCGGCCCGGACCAGCGGGCGGTAGAGGCCGTACGGCAGCCGGCGCAGCCTGCCGTGCTCCCAGCGCTCACGGACGTCCTGCGAATCGATGCGGTGCACGACGGCGCCGTGCCCGTCCAGCGACGGCACGATCCGGTGCATCAGGGTGCTCTTGCCGCTGCCCGGCAGCCCGGAGACCACCACCAGGTCGCCGGCCGGGAACCGCAGCTCGGTGGCGCCGGGCGGGCGCCGCTCGCCCCGCAGGTCCACGACCGCGGTGCGGCGTCCGGGCCGTATGACGGCCCGCCGCGCACGGCCGGTCCGGGACATGGCGGCGGACGGCGCCGTCGGCGCGACGTCCGGGGGCACGACCCCTGAAGTCGCCCCGAATGCCGCTTCGCTGTGCACCGTGATCGCCCTCCCCGCCCGTTCTGGTCCGGTTCGCGTCCGTCCCCTACCCGCAGAGTGTCAAGAAAAGGTAATGCCCATCAAGGCGATTGTCCGATCTGCCCACGTGATGGGCGGGGCGGCGGAGGGGGCTCCTTTATCCGGCGATCCCGTGCAATGATGTGGCCGCCACGTGCACATCACAGCTCACCTGTGCACCGCCAACTGCATACCGGCCGCTTGAACCCGCGCGGGAGAGTCCCCGGCCGCCACGGCGGGGCGCCGAAGGAGCAAGTCCTCCCTTGAATCTCTCAGGCCCCTATACCGCACGGGCGAGGCAGATCTGAAAAGCGAGCCGCTGCCCGGCTGACGGGGCGGCTCCACCCAAGGTGCAAACCGGGTCCGTTCGCGGGATACCGGTGAACCTCTCAGGTTCCGATGACAGATGGGGAGAACGTCTTGTCACCCCTGCCTGGGAGCCCGGAACCATGACTGATGCCCCCCGCCATACCGCGCTGGATGCCACCCATCGCGCGCTCGGCGCGACCATGACCGACTTCGCCGGCTGGGACATGCCGCTGCGCTACGCCAGCGAGCGCGACGAGCATGTCGCCGTCCGTACCCGCGCCGGCCTCTTCGACCTCTCCCACATGGGTGAGATCACCGTCACCGGCCCGCGGGCCGCCGACCTGCTCGACTACGCGCTGGTCGGCAACATCGGCGGGGTCAAGACGGGCCGCGCCCGCTACACCATGATCTGTGAGGACAAGGGCGGCATCCTCGACGACCTGATCGTCTACCGCCTGGCCGACCAGGAGTACATGGTCGTCGCCAACGCCTCCAACGCCCAGGTGGTGCTGGACGCGCTGACCGCACGGGCGGGCGGCTTCGACGCCGCGATCCGCGACGACCGGGACGCCTACGCGCTGCTCGCGGTCCAGGGCCCGGAGTCCCCCGGCATCCTCAAGAAGCTGACGGACGCCGATCTGGACGGTCTGAAGTACTACGCCGGGCTGCCCGGCACGGTCGCCGGGGTGCAGGCGCTGATCGCCCGTACCGGCTACACCGGTGAGGACGGCTTCGAGCTGTTCGTCCGGCCGGCCGACGCGGTCGCCCTCTGGGAGGCGCTGACCGAGGCGGGCAAGGACGCCGGGCTGGTGCCCTGCGGGCTGTCCTGCCGGGACACCCTGCGCCTGGAGGCGGGCATGCCGCTGTACGGGCACGAGCTGACCACCGCGACCACGCCCTTCGACGCGGGCCTGGGCCGGGTCGTGAAGTTCGAGAAGACCACCAACAACGGGGACTTCGTGGGCCGCGCGGCGCTGGCCGAGGCCGCCGAGCGCGCCGAGGCCCGGCCGCCGCGCAAGCTGGTCGGGCTGATCGCCCAGGGCCGCCGGGTGCCGCGGGCCGGATACCCGGTCGTCACGGCCGACGGCACGGTCATCGGCGAGGTCACCTCCGGGGCCCCGTCCCCCACGCTCGGCAAGCCGATCGCCATCGCCTATGTCGACGCGGCCTACGCCACCGCGGGCACGGAGGGTGTCTGCGTGGACATCCGTGGAAGCCATGAGCCGTACGAGGTCACCGCGCTGCCGTTCTACAAGCGGCAGAAGTAACCGTTCACCGACGGCAGGCGGCGGCGCGCGCCCGCGCGTCTCACTGCGCAAGACGTTCCCCCGGACTTCGTCCGGGTGGGGGTCCCCCAGCGGCTATGGGAGTGCCCCCCTTCACGATCACACCCTCGCGTACAGGAGAATCGAGCCATGAGCAACCCCCAGCAGCTGCGCTACAGCAAGGAGCACGAGTGGCTGTCGGGCGCCGAGGACGGCGTCTCGACGGTCGGCATCACCGAGCACGCGGCCAACGCGCTCGGCGATGTCGTCTACGTACAGCTCCCTGAGGTCGGCTCCACGGTCGCGGCGGGCGAGACCTGCGGTGAGCTGGAGTCGACGAAGTCGGTCAGCGACCTCTACTCGCCCGTCGACGGTGAGATCGCCGAGATCAACGAGGATGTCGTCAACGACCCCTCGCTGGTGAACTCCGCCCCGTTCGAGGGTGGTTGGCTGTTCAAGGTGAAGATCAGCGGCGAGCCGGGCGACCTGCTCTCGGCCGACGAGTACGCCGCCTTCATCCAGAGCTGAGCCCCGGCTCTCCCCCGCTCCCGGGCCCGCCCGGACGGGAGCCCCGACCGCCACCGCCCGCGCGGAAGCTCCCCCGGACGCCGTCCGGAGAGGCCGCCTCGCGCCCCTGACTCCCCAGGAACTCTCATGTCGCTTCTCAACAGCTCCCTCCATGAGCTCGACCCCGACGTCGCCGCCGCCGTCGACGCCGAACTCCACCGCCAGCAGTCCACCCTCGAAATGATCGCGTCGGAGAACTTCGCCCCCGTCGCCGTCATGGAGGCCCAGGGCTCCGTCCTCACCAACAAGTACGCCGAGGGCTACCCCGGCCGCCGCTACTACGGCGGCTGTGAGCACGTCGACGTGGTCGAGCAGATCGCCATCGACCGCATCAAGGCGCTCTTCGGCGCCGAGGCCGCCAACGTCCAGCCGCACTCCGGCGCCCAGGCCAACGCCGCGGCCATGTTCGCGCTGATCAAGCCGGGCGACACCATCCTGGGTCTGAACCTCGCCCACGGCGGGCACCTGACCCACGGCATGAAGATCAACTTCAGCGGCAAGCTCTACAACGTGGTGCCCTACCACGTCGACGAGAAGACCAACCTGGTCGACATGGAGGAGGTCGAGCGCCTCGCCAAGGAGCACCGCCCCAAGCTGATCGTCGCCGGCTGGTCCGCCTACCCGCGTCAGCTCGACTTCGCCGCCTTCCGCCGGATCGCGGACGAGGTCGGCGCCTACCTCATGGTCGACATGGCGCACTTCGCCGGTCTGGTGGCGGCGGGCCTGCACCCCTCCCCCGTGCCGCACGCCCACGTGGTCACCACCACCACCCACAAGACCCTCGGCGGCCCCCGCGGCGGTGTGATCCTCTCCACCCAGGAGCTCGCCAAGAAGATCAACTCCGCGGTCTTCCCCGGCCAGCAGGGCGGTCCGCTGGAGCACGTCATCGCCGCCAAGGCCGTCTCCTTCAAGGTCGCCGCCTCCGACGACTTCAAGGAGCGCCAGCAGCGCACCCTGGACGGCGCCCGCATCCTGGCCGAGCGTCTGGTGCAGGACGACGTCAAGCAGCACGGCGTCTCGGTCCTGTCCGGCGGCACCGATGTCCACCTCGTCCTGGTCGACCTGCGCGACTCCGAGCTGGACGGCCAGCAGGCCGAGGACCGCCTCCACGAGGTCGGCATCACGGTCAACCGCAACGCCATCCCGAACGACCCCCGCCCGCCGATGGTCACCTCCGGCCTGCGCATCGGCACCCCGGCCCTGGCCACCCGTGGCTTCCAGGCCGAGGACTTCCGCGAGGTCGCCGACGTCATCGCCGAGGCCCTCAAGCCCAGCTACGACGCCGACGCCCTCAAGGCCCGGGTCACCGCGCTCGCGGACAAGTTCCCGCTCTACCCGTCGCTGTGACGCGTCACCTCCGCTGAACCCCCGCCCGCCGCCATCCGGCGGGCGACGGGCCACGGAGCGTGAGCCCGGGGCCGACCGCCCCGGGCTCACGGCCGCCGGCCCTCCTCCCCCTCCCGCAGGTCCCGGCGGCTCCCGGTGAGACCTGCGGCACACGGCGCCGGCACGGCGGACGGCGACAGCCCCGCCACCGGACCGGTCCACCGGACCCCGGCCCCCACCCGGATCCGGACGCCGGGCCCCCGCCCGCGCGGTCACCGGGCCCCCGACGGCCCGGCCCCCACATGACCGGCCGCCGGCTCCGTATCCACCCCGACACCAACTGTTACCCCTGACGACGGGCACCCGAGGGTTTCCGTCCGACGGCGCTGCGCCGCGTCCGCGTTACGCTCGACAAACGGCGCAGAAACACCCCCCTCCTGCCCCACAGCTCCACCGTCCACCACGAGCAGACAAGGGAGTCCGCCCCCGTGGCCATCTCCGTCTTCGACCTCTTCTCCATCGGCATCGGCCCCTCCAGCTCCCACACCGTCGGCCCGATGCGCGCCGCCCGGATGTTCGCCGGACGCCTCAAGAAGGACGGCCTGCTCTCCCAGACGGTCCGCGTCCGCGCCGAGCTCTTCGGCTCACTCGGCGCCACCGGCCACGGCCACGGCACCCCCAAGGCCGTCCTCCTCGGCCTCGAAGGCCACTCGCCCCGCACCGTCGATGTCGAATCCGCCGACGACGAGGTCGAGCGCATCCGCAGCACCAAGCGGCTGCGGCTGCTGGGTGCCGAAATAGGCAGCGCCCACGAGATCGACTTCGATGAGTCGGCCGAGCTGATCCTGCACCGCCGCCGCGCGCTGCCCTACCACGCGAACGGCATGACGCTCTTCGCCTACGACGCCGCGGACGCCCCCCTGCTGGAGAAGACGTACTACTCGGTGGGCGGCGGCTTCGTCGTCGACGAGGACGCCGTCGCCGGCGAGAACCCGATCGTGCCGGACGACACCGTCCTGACCCACCCCTTCCGCACCGGCGACGAGCTGCTGCGGCTGGCCCGGGACACCGGCCTGTCGATCTCCGCGCTGATGCTGGAGAACGAGAAGGCCTGGCGCACCGAGGACGAGATCCGCACCGGGCTGCTGGAGATCTGGCAGGTCATGCAGGCGTGTGTGACCCGAGGGACGAGCCGCGAGGGCATCCTGCCCGGCGGGCTGAAGGTCCGCCGCCGCGCCGCCCACTCCGCCCGCCAGCTGCGCTCCGAGGGCGACGCCACCGCCCGCGCGATGGAGTGGACCACGCTCTACGCGATGGCCGTGAACGAGGAGAATGCGGCCGGCGGCCGGGTGGTGACCGCCCCCACCAACGGCGCGGCCGGCATCATCCCCGCCGTCCTGCACTACTACATCAACTTCGTGCCCGGCGCGGACGAGGACGGTGTCGTCCGCTTCCTGCTCGCGGCCGGCGCCATCGGCATGCTCTTCAAGGAGAACGCCTCCATCTCCGGCGCCGAGGTCGGCTGCCAGGGCGAGGTCGGCTCGGCCTGCTCCATGGCCGCCGGCGGCCTCGCCGAGGTCCTCGGCGGCTCCCCCGAGCAGGTCGAGAACGCCGCCGAGATCGGCATGGAGCACAACCTCGGCCTGACCTGCGACCCCGTCGGCGGCCTGGTCCAGATCCCGTGCATCGAGCGCAACGGCATGGCCGCCGTCAAGGCCGTCACCGCCGCCCGGATGGCGCTGCGCGGCGACGGCCGCCACCACGTGTCCCTCGACAAGGTCATCAAGACCATGAAGGACACCGGCGCCGACATGAGCGTCAAGTACAAGGAGACGGCGCGCGGCGGCCTGGCCGTCAACATCATCGAGTGCTGAGGTAACAGGCCCTGACCAGCGCGTTCGCCCGAGCTGCCCGGCCGGAGCGGTCGGGACGGGTGGCGGCACCGGGCCGGGTGGGACGTGGTCATGGGTGCCGCCGGGTTCGTCCCAGCTTCACAGACCCCCTGCCTGCCCCTCGGGCAGCAGCGGCAGGGCCTGTTCGGCCCAGACGGTCTTGCCCTGCACTCGGTATCGGGTGCCCCAGTCCTGGGAGAGCTGAGCGGCAATGAAGAGGCCGCGCCCGCCTTCGTCGACCGTCCGGGCATGACGCAGGTGTGGTGCGGCCGGGCTGCCGTCGGTGACTTCGCAGGTCAGTGTGCGGTCCTTGACCAGGCGAAGTTCCAGGGGTGGGCCTCCGTGACGGACGGCATTGGTGACCAGTTCGCTGACGATCAACTCGGTGCTGAACACTGTTTCTTCACCGACTTTCCAGCGGGCGAGCTGGGCGCGCACGTGCCGGCGTGCGAGGGCGACAGCGGTGGGATCGCACTCGATGTGCCAGGCGGCGACCCAGTCGTCAGGGAAGGGACGCGTCCGGACGAGAAGGAGCATCGTGTCGGCCGGAAGCCGGTAGCGGACGTCGTCGAACAGGTCCTGCAACGGGCGGTCGACGCGGGCCTGCGCCTCCTCCACACCAAGGAGTACGACAGGCCGAGCCTGGCCGGGACCTTGCCACGAGGCTGCGACGCCGGGGTGCCGGGGCCGGAGACGGCCAAGACCTCATCCCCGGGGCTATCTGCCGATCTCCCAGGCGAAGGGCGGGAGTTCGCGGGCCCGGGAGTAGACATCCAGGGCCTGGGGTGCGGGGACGAAGGGGTGGACCCGGGCGCCTTCGAGGCCGGCCAGCAGGCGGGCGCAGTGGTGGACACAGCCGGCGGACTCCCGGCCGTGGCGGTCGACGATGGTGGCCGCGTCCCGTGGTCCCTCGCACGGTGTGGGGTCCTTGGCGGCGGCGGCCGGACAGCGCCCGTGCGACGCGGCGTGCGCGCCGGCGGTGCGCCACGGCGGCGGGGTGTCGAGTGGCTGGTTCATCGGTGCGTTCCCCCTGGTGATGCGGTGGTACGTGCCGTGAGCGGCGCCGTGGCGGGATCGCTTCGCCGTCCCGGCGCCCAGGACAGTGCTGCTCGGCGCGGGACAGGTCCATGCCGCCTTGGGGAAGACCTGGTCCGATCGTCAGCTATTCATGGGAATGGGTGCCGCGGGGGGCGGCCGGGCGCCGGGCCCCGTAGGCGCGGGGGCGTGGACCGGCCCGGTCAGGCGCGGTCCGGCCGCCGGAGGGCGAACGGCTCCAGGAGCAGCGCGAGGGCGAGCAGTCCGGCCGCCAGGAACCAGCCGCCGAGGACATCGCCGGGCCAGTGGACGCCCAGGTAGACACGGGTGAGACCGACGCCGACGGCCCAGAGGGCGAGCACCACGCACCAAGTACGGGCCACGGCGGGCCGGGCACGGCGGGCGATGCCCCAGGCCAGGATTCCGGCCGCCAGCGCCGAGGTGGTGGCGTGGCCGGAGGGGAACGCGTAGCCGGAGGCGGGACCGGTCCAGTCGGCGACCGGCGGGCGGGGGCGGGCGAGCAGCTCCATCAGGCCGTAGCGGATCGCCTGGCCGGCGGCGAGGACCACGACGGCACAGCACACCGCGCGCAGCCGCCCGCGCACCCGCCGGCCGGCCAGCAGACCGGCGAGCACCGCCATCAGATACGGGACCGGGCCGCTGCCGGTGGCGGTCAGCGCCCCGGCCAGGGAGTGCGCCGGCTCCCCGCGGTGCGCGGCGGACCAGCGGACGGCGGCCTGTTCGGCGGCGAGCGGGACGCCGTGCCGTACGGATACGGCCACGGCCGTGGCGGCGAAGAGCGCCGCGCAGGCCCCGGCGACGATGAGGAGGGCGGCGGTATCGCGGTGCGGGACCAGGGCGGGCCGTGGCTCGGCCGGTCCCGGTTGCGGCCGCGGCTCCGGTCCCGAGGCGGTCACCGTACGGCCGCCGGAGGGCGCATGCGGGTGGCCCGGGGACCGGTCCGGGTACACGGTGCGGCGGCGGTGCCGAGCACTCCGGACTGCGGGGGCAGGGAGTCGACGGCGCACTCGTTCACGGCCTGGGCAACCCGTCTCACCTGCGGAAAGGCGGCGGCTACGGCCATGTCGGCGGCCCCTTTGATAATGGGTTGCGGGCCTGCCGTACGACCGGCCCGACCGACTACCGTCACAGAGACGGTCTACGGCACTGTAACGGTCTACGGCACTGTAGACGACGAACAGGTGGAGGGCGTGCCATGGCGGAGACATCACCTGCGCGGCGGCGCCCGTCCGGCGAGCTGGAGGCGAGCGTGCTCGCGGCGCTGTGGGCGGCCGGGGGGCCGCTGAGCCCCGCCGAGGTGCAGAGCGCCCTGGGCGGACGGCTCGCGCGCACCACCGTCACCACGATCCTCACCCGGCTGCACGACAAGGGGGCGGTGTCCCGCTCCCGGGCCGGCCGGGGCTTCGTGTACTCGCCCATAGAGGACTCCGCGGGGCTCACCGCCCGGCGGATGCGCCATGAGCTCGACAAGCAGCACGACCGCGGCACCGCGCTCGCCCGCTTCGTCTCCCAACTGACCAGCGAGGATGAGAAGTTGCTGCGGGATCTGCTCCGCGGGGCGGGGGACGGCGTACCGCGGGGGCCGCAGACCGGCGCCGGGGGCGACGCTTCCTGATCCGGGCCGGTAGGGGGTGCCGCACGGCGCGGGGCTCTCTGGAGTGCGGCGAGGGGCGCTCGATCATGCGCCGGCTTTCCGCAACTGATGCGTGCGGTCCCGGGGGAGGGTTGTCACCGCCGGCCGCTACGGTGCCCGCATGATCGATACCAAGTACTGGACTTCCGCCCCGGACCGGATAGTTCGCGGCTCTATGGGCCTGTGTCATCTCACCGTGGCTCAGCCGCCGTTCCACATCGACGCCCGCGGCCTCCCGGCCAACGACTGCGATCAGGCCCGCCTGTTCGTCGAGTCGTTCGACGGCATCGAAGAAGTCCTGGAGGATCTCGGGCCACGCTCCGTGCAGACGCCGCTGCCCTCGTCGGTGCGGTCCGATCTGGACATCGTTCATGCCGCCGCGTGGGGCGGCATGCAGGCCATCTCCACCCCTGTCTTCGCCGACGACGGCAACGGAAACCCGCTGTTGGCCGAAGCCGAACGGATGCGGGAGCGCTTCCCCGCAGCGCGGATCGTCGGCCACGTCACCTACTACGGCGGAATGGAGCACACCGAAACCGTCGTGATGCTCCCCGACGGCGCCATGTTCCACGCCGCCGGCTGGCCCGACGACGAACCGTTCGTCGTCCTGGGCGACCCCCACGCCGTCATCGCCTCCCTCGGCCTGAGGAGTTGGATGCTCACCGCCGCCGACATCGACATGGACCAGCCCCTCCACGAGATCGAATGGGCCTCCCTGGCCGGCCTGGCACTGGGGCACTCCGCCCCGTGGGGATGGGAGGAGATGCAGACCACCGCCTTCCGCGTACAACACAGCGATCTGTCCATCTGCTCGATGGAGGGCCTGTACTTCATCTAAGGCGCAAGGAAGCGGCGGCCACCGCCTGAAGGGGCCGACCGCAATGTCGACACTCCATCAACTCAGCTTTATCTGTGGCGAGTTGGGACTATGGTGTCCGGGCGGCGCGTACACGTCACGGGGGCCCAACGTGCCGCCCACGACCCCTCAGGCCCCACCCGAGGGAAGACGCGCTTCAACCTGGAGAACCGGGACTTGGACAACACCCACTAGGACCCCGGCCCGGTCTCCGCATGCGCTCCGCCGCCGGAACCGGTGCCGCTCCCCGCCCCCGCGCCCGTCCCGGTCCCGACCGTGAAGCCCAAGGTGGCGCCCCCTCCCGGGCGGTGGGTGGCGAAGGCATGGCCGCCGTGGGCGGTGGCGATCTCGCGGACGATGGCGAGGCCGAGGCCGGAGCCGGGCAGGCCGCGGGCGGCCGCGGCGCGGTAGAAGCGGTCGAAGACCCGGGTGAGGTCGGCCTCCTCGATCCCGGGGCCGCGGTCGAGGACCTCGATGCGGGCGCCCGTGACCACGACCTCGATCGGCGCCGTGCCGCCCGCGTCGAACTTGGCGGCATTCTCCAACAGGTTGGTGAGCGCACGGTGCAGCGCGGCGGGCCGGCCCTCGACCACCGCCGGGCGCACGGTCCGTACGGTGATCTCGCGGCCGGTGCGGCGGCGGGCCGAGGCGGCCGCCTTCTCCGCGACCTCGGCCAGACCCACCTCGGCGAGCGGGTCGTCGTCCCGCTGTCCGGCAGCCAGATCCACCAGCTCATTGACCAGATCGCTGAGTTCCCGGGCCTCGCCCGCCAGATCGGCCAGCAGCTCCTCGCGGGCGTCCGGCGGCAGTTCCTCGAACCGCTTCAGCAGCGAGATGTTGGTACGGAGCGAGGTCAGCGGGGTGCGCAGCTCATGGCCGGCGTCCTGGACGAGGCGCTGCTGGTCCTGGACGGCGCTGGCCAGCCGGCCGAGCATGTCGTCGAAGGCCCGGCCGAGCCGGGCGACCTCGTCGCGCCCGGCCACCGGCACCGGGACGTCCAGCCGCCCGTGCTCCGCCACGCTCTCGGCGACCGCGGTCAGCCGCACCAGCCGGCCGGTGATCCGCCGCGCCAGCCACCAGCCGCCCGCACCGGCCAGCGCGATGACCACGGCGGCCAGCAGGGCGGTGCGCTGCTGGAGCGCGGAGAGCAGATCCTCGGTCTCGCTGAACTTCTGGGCGACCTGGACCGCCCCGCGGCCGCCGCCGAGGGCGACGGTCGCGACGTGGTACTCCTCGTCGCCGATGTCCGCCTCCCGCTCCGTGTGCAGGCCGGCCCGGTCGTCGTCGGCGATCCGGCGTTCCGCGGCGCCGGCCGGGAGCGCCGGGCGCCCCCGCTCCACGATCTGGCCGCCGGCGCCCAGGATCTGCACCTCGGTACGGCTGGGCCGGGTGAGGTCGTCGCGCGGCCCGTCGTGGTCGGGGTCGGCGGTCGCGTAGTCGGCGGGCCAGAACGGCTTCTCCTGGACCTGGGTCCGCAGATCCCGTACGACCTGGGAGAACACCGACTTCTCATCGACCCGTACGAGACGGGCCGCCGCGTCGTAGCTGAGGAAGCCGACGAGGACGGTCACCGCCGCGGCGCCGGCGGCGAACGCCACCGCGAAGGCGGTGCGCAGACTGGCCGGCCTGCGGGTGCGCACCCAGGCCGCCGACCCGCCGCGCCGCCAGGAGCGCAGCCGGGCGCACAGCCGGGCCCACAGCCGGCGGCGGCCGGCGCGGGTGCCGCTCCCGGCGCGGGTACCGCTCTCGCCGCGGTCGCGGGGCCCGGGCATCTCAGTCCTCCCGCAGCACGTAACCGACGCCACGCACCGTGTGGATCAGCGGGCGGCTGCCCGGGACATCGACCTTGCGCCGCAGATAGCCCACGTACACCGCGAGGTTCTTCGAGCCCGGCCCGAAGTCGTAGCCCCAGATCCGGTCGTAGATCGTCGAATGGTCCAGCACGATCCCGGCGTTGCGGGCCAGCAGCTCCAGCAGCTCGAACTCGGTCCGGGTCAGCTCCAGCTCGCGCTCGCCGCGCCAGGCACGGCGCGAGGGGCCGTCGATCCGCAGATCCGCGGCCTCGACGACACCGCTGTCCGCCACCCGGGCCTCGTACGCCCCGCCCGCCTCCACGGCCCCGCCCGCCTCGCCGGGCTCCTCGGCAGCGACCGGGCCGGGCCCCGGGCCCGCGCCGTCCTCCGCCCCGGCCGTGTCGGCCGTCGTCCGCCGCAGCAGCGCCCGCAGCCGGGCGAAGACCTCCTCGACCTCGAACGGCTTGACCACATAGTCGTCCGCCCCGGCGTCCAGGCCGGCGATCCGGTCCGCGGTCTCGACCCGGGCGGTCAGCATCAGGATCGGGGTGCGGTCCTGCTCGGCCCGCAGCACCTGGCACACCTGGAGCCCGTCTATCCCCGGCATCATCACGTCCAGCAGGATCACATCCGGCCGCTCGCGGTGCGCGGCGGCCAGCGCCTGGATGCCGTCGGCGACGGCGGTGACCTGGTAGCCCTCCAGGGTCAGCGCACGCTCCAGCGCGGTCCGGATGGGGCGGTCGTCCTCGGCGAGCAGTACGGAATGGGTCACCCGGCAAGTCTGCCAAGGGCCCGGCGGTGCGCGGACCGGCGGCCGGTGGGGAAGCGGCTTTCTTACCCGGCTCTCACCCCTGGTTCTTACCGGGCTCTCACCCGGGCCACGCCCTCGGCTTACCCCGTGGCGACACGGTGGCCCCGTGCCGGACGGGCCGGTCGCGGCGGCCGGCCGCGCAGGTACCGGCCGGTCGGAATGATTCGGCACACCTCGGGGAAGACACCACACCGCATGAAGATCACCCTCCTGCTGCACAACGCCTATGCCATCGGCGGCACGGTCCGCACCACCCTCAACCTCGCCGCCGCGCTCGCCGACCGGCACGACGTCGAGATCGTCTCGATGCTGCGGCACCGCGAGGTCCCGCGGTTCACCGTGGACCCCCGGGTGCGGCTGATCCCGCTGGTGGACACCCGGGTCGGCAGTGAGGACATGGCCGACCCGCTCTTCGGTGAGCCCTCGCGGGACTTCCCGCTCACCGAGAAGCGGCACCACCAGTACAGCCGACTGGTCGACGTCCGCGCCGCGGAGCTGCTGCGCACCACCGACGCGGATGTACTGATCGGCACCCGGCCCGGCATCAATGTCTACCTGGCCCGGTTCGGCCCCCGCCGGGCGCTGCGGATCGCCCAGGAGCACCTCCGGCACGACGCGCACAGCAAGCGGCTGCGCGCCGAACTCGCCCGCCACTACCGGACGCTGGATGCGGTGGTCACCACCACCGAGGCCGATGCCGCCGTCTACCGGGCGCGGATGCCGCTGCCCGGCGTACGGGTGCTGGCGGTGCCCAACATCGTGCCCGCGCCGGCCGGCCCGCCGTCCGAGGGCACCTCGAAGGTGATCGCGGCGGCCGGCCGGCTGGTCCGCGGCAAGCGCTTCGACCTGCTGATAGAGGCGTTCTCCGGGGTCGCCGCCAAGCACCCCGACTGGCGGCTGCGGATACACGGCGGCGGCGCCGAGCGGCCCCACCTCCAGGAGCTGATCGACGGGCTCGGGCTGGGCGGGCAGGCCGAGCTGACCGGGCCGCGCTCACCGATCGAGGCGGAGTTCGCCAAGGCGTCGATCGTCGCCTCGGCCTCGGACGCCGAGTCGTTCGGCATGACCCTCGTCGAGGCGATGCGCTGCGGGGTACCCGTCGTCAGCACCGACTGCCCGCTGGGCCCGGCCGAGATCATCCACAATGGGGAGAACGGGCTGCTGGTGCCGCGCGGGGACGGCCCGGCGCTGACCGACGCCCTGCTGGAGCTCATCGAGGCCCCGCAGCGCCGCCGCGAGATGGCCGCGGCCGCGCGGGAGAGCTCGCACCGCTACGACCCGGAGCCGATCGCCGAGCGGTATGAGCGCCTCTTCGGGGAACTGCGGTCGACGCGCGGACGGCGGGCCCGGCAGCGCGCCATGGCGCGGATCCGCGCCCGCGCACGACGGCTGCTGCGACGGGCCCTGCGGCGCTGAGGCGGGCGGCCGGACGGCGGCCCGGTCCGTACGGGCGCCGGACGCGCCGTCACATCCGCCGGCGCGTAATGCATTTGTGGACCACGATCTGGCGCTTTCCGGTATCGGCATGCTCAACTGCCGGAAACTGCCGGAACGAAACCGAATCGCATGAAACACGGAAATACCGGTCCCCGGTGGCACCGCATTGCGAGCACGCGGCAGTTCGGGATCACAGTCGCTCTGGGTCGCAGGAGTTCTGGATCGCAGCAGCTCTGGATCACGGCGGCAGCGGGTCGGAACACCGGGACACTATGCGCAGGGGCACAACGGCGCACCACCACGACAGGAACGCCACGCCACCTCACAACACGGTTGCCGCTTCGAGCAGTTGACGTTCCAGATCAGCAGGTCCTATCAGCGGGAGTCATTCATGCTGCACGGTGTCGACGTCAGCTCCTACAACACCTCGTATTCCACCGCGGGGCTGGACTTCGTCTTCGTCAAGGCCACCGAAGGCCACACCTACATCAACCCGCACCAGTCCACGCAGGCATCAAAGGCCCGTGAGGCAGGCTGCGTGGTCGGTTTCTACCACTTCCTGTGGCCGGGAAATATCGCCACTCAGGCGGAATACTTCGTCGAGAAGTGCGCCTCGGTCGAGGGCGATCTCCTGGCCTGCGACTGGGAAAGCACCGGGGACGACACGTATGCCAGCAATGCGGAGAAGGACCAGTTCCTGGCCGAGGTGAAGAGGCTGCGCCCCTCCCACCGCGTACTGCTCTACTGCAACCGCGACTTCTGGCTCCACCACGACACCACGTCGGAAGCGGGCGACGGCCTGTGGATCGCCGACTACGTCACCGCCGGCGAACCGCGGATCGAAGCGAAGTGGCGCATCCATCAGTACACCGACTCCCCGCTGGACAAGAACGTCGCGGACTTCACGAGCAAGACCGCCCTCAAGGAGTGGGCGCAGGCGTAAGGCCCGAGCCCGACCGCCCCGGGCGGCGGGGCCGGTCCGGTCGGCGGGACCGGCCCCGCCTCAACTTGACCGCGGTACAAGGAACTTCCCGTCCCTTCTCTGGCGTCCCCGGTAGCGAACATGCTGAACTGCTGGAAGCGAAACGGAATCGCACGGAACGCGGAATCGCTGGATCACCGCACGGGATCACCACCGGAGCACCACCGGATCACGGAATTGCCGATCACCGGACGCCCGGAACACGGCAACGCAGTGGGCGCTTCGCGCAGTTGACGCTTCGAATCCGCAGGTCCGAGGACAGGAGGCCGCTCATGCTGCATGGTGTCGATGTCAGCTCCTACAACACCTCGTATTCCACCGCGGGGCTGGACTTCGTTTTCGTCAAGGCCACAGAAGGCCGCTCCTACATCAACCCGCACCAGTCGGCGCAGGCGTCAAAGGCCCGTAAAGCGGGCTGCGTGGTCGGTTTCTACCACTTTCTGTGGCCGGGAAATATCGCCGCCCAGGCGAAATACTTCGTCGAGAAGTGCGCCTCGGTCCAGGGCGACATTCTGGCCTGCGACTGGGAGCGCACCGGCGAGGGGACCTATGCGAGCAATGCGCAGAAGGACCAGTTCCTGCGCGAGGTGAAAAGGCTGCGCCCCACGCACCGGGTGATGCTCTACTGCAACCGCGACTTCTGGCTCCACCACGACACCACGTCCTACGCGGCCGACGGCCTGTGGATCGCCGACTACGTCACCGCCGGGCACCCGCGGATCAAGGCGAAGTGGCGCATCCATCAGTACACCGACTCCCCGCTGGACAAGAACGTCGCGGACTTCTCCTCCAAGGCCGCCCTCAAGAAGTGGGCGCACCCGGCATAAGGTTTCCTACCGGCACGCTGATTCGCGTCGCCGGGCCCCGCACGCGGGCGGCGGAAACGCTGCGTACGGGGCACAGGAACAGCGCGTCACGACCACCGCGCGACGCAGCACGAGACAAGAGGAGCATCCGTGACCGACCCGGCGTCCAAGGCCCTGCAACAGGAGATCGCCCGGGATCTCCAGGTGACCGCGTCCTTCGACGCCGAGCAGGAAATCGAGCGCCGGGTGACCTTCCTCACGGAGCGGCTGACCTCCACGGGCCTGCGCTCGCTGGTCCTGGGCATCAGCGGCGGCGTCGACTCCACCACCACGGGCCGGCTCTGCCAGCTCGCCGTGGAGCGGGCCCGCGCCGCCGGGCACGAGGCGACGTTCTACGCGATGCGGCTGCCGTACGGCGTCCAGGCGGACGAGAAGGACGCCCAGCGGGCGCTGGAGTTCATCCGCGCCGACCGGGAGCTGACCGTCGACATCCGCCCGGCGAGCGATGCGGCGCTCCAGGCCGCGCTGGACGGCGGGCTCACCTTCCGCGACGCCCACCACCAGGACTTCGTCCAGGGCAACATCAAGGCCCGGCAGCGCATGATCGCGCAGTACGCGGTCGCCGGTGCGCACGACGGCCTGGTCGTCGGCACCGACCACGCGGCCGAGGCGGTCTCCGGCTTCTTCACCAAGTTCGGCGACGGCGCGGCCGATGTCGTCCCGCTCACCGGACTCACCAAGCGCCGGGTGCGCGCCGTCTCGGCGGCACTGGGCGCCCCGAAGGAACTCGTCCAGAAGGTGCCCACCGCCGACCTGGAGACGCTCGACCCGGGCAAGCCGGACGAGGACGCGCTCGGCGTGAGCTACGACCAGATCGACGACTTCCTGGAGGGCAAGCCGGTCGACGACGCGGCCGCCCAGGCGATCGCCCGCCGCTACCACCTCACGGAGCACAAGCGGGCGCTGCCGATCGCGCCTTGATCGCGCGAATTGCTTCTCCCCCGCCCCCTCCCCCTCTCCCCCTTCGGGGGAGGGGGCGGGGGGTGGGTTCGGGGGTGGGGGGGGGAGCAGAGCCGCAGCAGCGGCACCTCAGCGCCCGCCCCGCACCCGCAGCGCCGGGCCCACCCCACAGCACCCGCCCCGCAGCGCGCCCCGCCCCGCATCGCCGCCCCGTCATGTCATGACCCGGCAAGGGGACCGTCACCATCCCGGTGCTAAATCGTGGGTGTGAGCGGGCATGCATCCGGCCATGGGAAGCCGCGAAGTGCGATCGGAAGATCAACTGTCAGTGGGGCCGCCTACGCTCCGGGACATGGGTTACGCAAACCTGCGCGAACTCCAGACCGCGCTGACCACCGCCTCCGACCTTGCCTCGACGCTGCAGTCCGCGCCCACCCGGCGCGACGCGGACCAGCTCGTCGACGTCCTCCGCCAAGCACTGACCGCCGCCAGCTCGCTGGGCGCGGAGACCGGCCCGACCGGCTGCGCCCTGCATCCGCACGGTGCGGTCGACCCGTTGTACGGCGACCCGGAAGATCCCCTTCCGCCGGGTTACGGGAAGTGCCTGCTCTGCAACGACCGCCGCCGCCGGGCGGACGCCCACCCTCCGCACACCCGCCCGCACGCCCGGCCGCATCCGCGCTGGCGGAGACGCCTCAGTGCCTAGCGCCGGTGGGTGCTGTGGGCCGGGAGGGGCCCCGTGAACGGGGCAGGACTACCATCCGCGCATGCGACCTGCCACATACAGCGATGAGGATCTAGAGCAGCACTCCCTCCAGCGACGGGTGCCCGACGACGGGCAGCGGTCCGGGTTCGAGCATGACGTCGACCGGATCCTGTACTCGACACAGTGGCGGGCGCTGGCCGGCAAGAGCCAGGTGGTGGCGAGCGCCGAGCTGGGCGCGTACCACACCCGGCTGACGCACTCGATGAAGGTGGCACAGCTCGGCCGGCGGATGGCGGAGCGGCTGGAGCGGCAGTACGGCGGGCCGAATCCGGCGCTCGTCGAGGCGGCGTGCATGGCGCACGACATCGGCCACCCGCCCTTCGGACACGCGGGTGAGCTGGCGCTGCGCGCCACGATGGACGAACTGCACTTCGCGGACGGTGTGCTCGACAGCTTCGAGGGCAATGCGCAGACCCTGCGAGTGCTGACCTTCCTCGCCGCCCACAAATACCCGGGCCACCGCGGGCTGCATCTGACCCGCGCCTGTCTGGATGCCGCCACGAAGTACCCGTGGGAGCGGGCGCCCGTCGACCAGGACCCGGCGCGGCATGTGAAGTGGGGCGTGTACGTCGCCGACCGGGAGGCGTTCTCCTGGGTGCGGGCCGGCTGTACGGACACCGCCGTACCGGTCGAGGAACAGGTCATGGACTGGGCGGACGATGTCACCTACGCCTGCCATGACGTCGAGGACTTCTATCGCACGGGCCTGATCCCGCTGGCCGCGCTGTTCCCGCCGGACGGCGCCGCGGGCAGTGACACCGAGCGGGAGACCCGCCGCTTCCTGGACTATGTGCAGGCCAAGCGGGCGCGGGCGGGCGAGGCGTTCGACCGGGCGGCCGCGCTGGTGATGATGGAGGACATCGGCAAGCGGCTGGCGGTGCCCGCCCCGTACAGCGGCAGCCATGAGGACGCGGTGGCGGTCAATCGCCGCACCGCGGATCTGATCTCGTACTTCACCCGGGGCATCGCGCTGGAGGTGGGCGGCGCGGCGGCGATCCGCTACGGGGCGCAGCTGGTGATCCCGGCGGACCGGCGGGCCGCCTGTGATCTGCTCAAGGAGCTGGTGTGGTGCTATGTCATCGACCGGCCGGCGCTGGCCACCCAGCAGCACGGCAAGCGGCGGGTGGTGAGCGAGCTGCTGCGCTGGAGCCATGACGCGCCCGAGCTGCTGCCGCCGGACCGCGCCGAGGAGCTGGCCCTGCACGGCGACCGCCTGCGGGCCGCCGCGGACCATGTCGCCTCGCTGACCGAGGATCAGGCGCTGGCCCTCCACCGGCGGCTGTCCGGCACGGGCCTGGGCTCGGTCAACGACAACGTGTGGCTTTGAGGCCGGAGCCGGTACCGCAGCAGGCGGCCGGTGAACCGGCCGAGGGCCCGGGAACGACGGGGCCGGAGGACGGGGCGGGAGGACGGGGCGGTCGGGGCGGAAGGACGGGCCGCACGTTGCCCAAGCCTCCCGCCCGCCGACCCGTCCCCCGACGCCCCGCCCCACCCCGCCTAATCTCCCCCGTCCCGCTTCTTCTCCGGCCGTAGCGCGAGCCGGCCGAGCACCCCGGCGACGACCAGGGCGGCGATCGCGATCAGTACGGCCTCGGGGACGCCGTTGCCGAGCCGCGTGGCCCACTCCTCGGCCCGGAATTCGCTGTCCGCGTCGAGGATGCCGGGCAGCGCGCTGGTCCCGTTGAAGCGCAGGAACAGCACGCCGATGCCGATGAAGAACACCCCGGACAGCAGCGAGGTGGTGTGCAACCGCAGCCTGCCGAGGGTGAATTCACGGCCCCGCAGCCAGCCCCGGGTGCCGAGCTTGCAGCGGTCCCACAGCAGCGCCAGTACGAACAGCGGCAGCGCCATGCCCAGCGCGTAGACGGCGAGCATCGAAGCGCCGTACACCGGCGAGCCGCTGACCGCCGTCACCGTCAGCACCGCGCCGAGGATCGGCCCCGCGCAGAACCCGGCCAGGCCGTAGACACAGCCGAGCAGGAACGTCGAGACGGCCGATCGCGGGGTGATCCGCGCGGCGGCGGCCTGGGCGCGCCGGGAGGCGAAGCCCAGGCCGAGGATCTGGGCGAGGCCCATCGCGATGACGACCCAGCCGCCGACGGCGATCAGCAGATCGCGGTGGCCGTTGAACAGCCGGCTGGCCGCCGTACTGGCCGCGCCGAGCGGCACCAGCGTGGTGGCCAGTCCCAGATAGAACACGCCGGTACGGGCGACCAGCCGGCCGGGCGTGGACAGGGAGTACGCGAAGAACGCCGGCAGCAGCAGTGCGCTGCACGGGCTGAGCATCGCGAGCGCGCCGCCCAGGAACGCCGCGAGATAGCCGATGTCGGTCATTTGCCGGCTCCCTTGTCCGCCGTGCCGTGCTTCGCCCGTGCC
Source organism: Streptomyces sp. bgisy130 (assembly GCF_057708345.1). Lineage (NCBI taxonomy): Bacteria > Bacillati > Actinomycetota > Actinomycetes > Kitasatosporales > Streptomycetaceae > Streptomyces > Streptomyces sp. bgisy130. Next base: position 85,941 of record NZ_JBYISA010000012.1, on the reverse strand, counting down.
GCCGCCTCCTCGATGGCCCGGGCGAAGACCTCCTGGGGCTGGGCCCCGGCCACCGGACGGCCATTGACCAGGAAGGACGGGGTGGACTGGACCCCGAGCTGGTAGCCCTCGTCCTGATCCTTCTTCAGCGCCCGCTCGGCGTCCGCGCTGTTCATGTCGGTACGGAACTTGTCGAGGTCGTCCACGCCGCTCTTGCGGGCCATCTCGACGAGCTTGTCCTCGGCGAGCGCCGCGCCCTTGCGGGTCTTGGCGTAGAGCTCGTCGTGCAGCTGCCAGAACTTGCCCTGCTGCCCCGCGGCCCAGGAGGCGCGGGCGGCCCGCTCGGAGTGCGCGCCGAAGACGGTGAAGTTGCGGAATTCGATGCGCAGGGTGCCCTGGTCGACGAACTTCTTGGTCAGGCCGGGCTGGGTCTCCCGGGTGAAGCGGCCGCAGAACGAGCACTGGTAGTCGGCGTATTCGACGAGGACCACCGGGGCGTCCTTCTTGCCGATGGCCAGCGGGTCGCCGTCCGCGCGCCGGCTGGTCCGCTTGGCGAGGTCGTCGAACATCTTCTGCTGGGCGGGGTCCACCTGGGGGTCGGTGGAGGCGGCGGCCTCGGGTGCGTCGGTGCCGCCGGTGTCGCGGTCGCCCTCGACGGACGAGCCGACGGCGACGGCGATGGCGATCAGGGCGACGACGAGGGCGATGACCGCGCCGACGGCGGCCAGTTTGCGGGTGGGAGAGGCGGAAACGGGCATGCGGAAGCTCCAGACGTACGGAGGGGGATTTCGGGCCGTGTGCGTCGGGGCAGCGGCCTATATCCGCAGTACGGGGAGGAGCGCGGTGTGGTCGATGACGGACGCGCTGTCCGTCGGTGGCCGGGCGAGCGCGCACTGCGCGGGCAGATCCGCGGCGAGCGGCCCCGGGCCGATGGTGGCGGGGGCGAGGGGTTCACCGCGGTGCGGTGCGGGCAGCGGGACGGTCTCGTCGGGCCCCGGCGCATGCCGGTCCGAGCACCTCTTGGGTGCTTTGGCGACGGCGAGCGGGGCGGCGGGGTCGAGCCACGGGCCGTGCTGGGCGGCGGCCGGGCGGGCGGTGTTCGGAGGGGCGGTGGCCGGGCGCGCGGTGGCGGTCCCGTCCGCCGGGCCCCTGGTATCCGGGGCAACCACGGGCGTCGCGTCACCCGCGCGCCAGTCCGCCGCGGCCGTCGCCGCCCGGCCCGCCAGCCACGCCTGGTCGCCGCCGATCCGGCACAGCAGCGGCCCGAAGGTGACGGCGAGGAGGAGCAGCAGCGTCAGCGCGGCCGACCGGCGCACAGGGTGCATGTCCCTCCCTCTCCGTACCTCGCGCGAGCATGAACAACCCATCCTACGGATCGCCGCAGCGCGAGCGGAGCACCGCCGGACCCCGGCGCCTGTCGCGGGCCGGCAGGCCGGGCCGGGGCCCGGTGTTCAGCGGTCGGCGATCCGCATCTCGAACCAGGTGCTCTTGCCGCGGGGCAGCAGATCCACGCCCCAGCGTTCGGAGAGCGTGTCGACGAGGAAGAGACCGCGGCCGCTGAGGTCCATCTCCTGGACCGGCATGAGACACGGGAGTCCGCGGGACGGGTCGCGCACCTCGATGCGGATCCAGCCACGGCGGCGCAGCATCCGCAGCCCGAAGGTGCGGGCGCCGGTGTGCCGTACGGCGTTGCCGACGAGCTCGGAGACGAGCAGCACCGCGTGCTCGGCGAGCTGGGGCGTCAGGGACCACTGCTTGAGGAGGACGGCGGCGGTGAGCCGGCGGGCGATACCGGCGGACTGGGGGCGGGAGGGGAGCCGGACCTCACCGAGGGCCGGATCGCCGGCCGGTTCGGCTGCCGCGGACACCGGTCTGCGGCGAGCCGGGGCCCGGTCCCGGTCCGCGCCCGGGATGCCCCGTCCTGCGGCGGCCGGTTCGCTCCGCGGCCGCGGCTGCTCCATTCCTTCGAGGCCCGCCATGCCCCCCATCATGGCCGTTACTTGACGGTCACGGGGGTGGAACCGACGGAATCCGCTGTCCGGAATCGCCGGTTCCCTCCCCGCGCCGAGACATATGCCAAAGGCAGTTAAGGTTCCGGGTCGCACCTGCTGACCTGCGACGACGCTCGGCATCCAGAGGGCGGGCGGAAAGCCTCAACAAGGTTGGCTTAAGGCGCAATTAAGCTGTGCATCATTCCCCCACAAGGGGCATCACGTCCCGGCCAAACCTCAGATGCCCCGTCAACACCAGTTGTTTCAGCGGAACTTGGCCTTGCCGGGACCTTCCTCGACGAAGCTGCGCATGCCGGTCTCCCGGTCCTCGGTCGCGAACAGCCCCGCGAACCAGTTGCGTTCAATGGTGAGGCCGGTGTCGATGTCGGTCTCCAGACCCCCGTCGACGGATTCCTTCGCGGCCCGCAGCGCCAGCGCGGGGCCGGCCGCCAGCCGCGCGGCCCAGGCGTGCGCCTGCTCGTAGACCTCGGCGGCCGGCACCACCCGGTCGACCAGACCGAGGGTGAGCGCCTCGTCGGCCTTCACCTGACGGCCGGTGAAGATCAGGTCCTTGGCCTTGGACGGGCCCACCAGCCGCGCCAGCCGCTGGGTGCCGCCGGCGCCCGGGATGAGCCCCAGCAGGATCTCCGGCTGGCCGAGCTTGGCGTTGTCGGCCGCGATCCGGAAGTCGGCACAGAGCGCCAGTTCGCAGCCGCCGCCCAGCGCATAGCCGGTGATCGCGGCGACCACCGGCTTGGGGATCCGGGCCACGGCGGTGAACGCGTCCTGGAGCGCCTTGGAGCGCACGACCATCGCCGCGTGATCCATGACCTGCATTTCCTTGATGTCCGCGCCGGCCGCGAACACCTTCTCCCCGCCCCAGATGACGACCGCGCGGACGTCATCGCGGCGGGTGGCCTCCTCGGCCAGCTCGCGCAGCCGGTCCTGGGTGGCGATGTCCAGTGCGTTCATCGGCGGACGGTCCAGGCGGATGGTGCCGACGCCGTCGGCGACCTCGAGATTCACAGTCATGCCGGAAGGTTAGTACGCGTTAACGACGCCGGGCCCGGTGCACTCGGTCACAGTGCAGCGGGCCCGGTCGCCTTCCGGCCGTCCTACTGAGCGGCCTTCCACTTCTCCCAGGACATGTTCCAGTCACTGAAGCCGTTGTCCGGCTGGATCGTTTCATCGTGGGAGTTCTTGACGACGACCACATCGCCGATGAGGGAGTTGCGGAAGAACCACGCCGCCGGGGTGGAGCCGTCGCCGCCGCCGCGCTGGTCGAAGAGGCCCACACAGCCGTGGCTGGCGTTGCGGGTGCCGAACGCCGCGCGTCCCGACCAGTAGTTGCCGTGGATGAAGGTGCCGGACGTGCTCAGCCGCATCGCATGCGGCACGTCCTTGATGTCGTACTCCCCGCCGAAGCCGACGGTGTCCCCGTTCATCCGCGTCACGAGGTGCTTCTCGCTGATCACCATCTTGCCGTTGTACGTCTCGGTGCCCGGCGCGCCCGCGGTGATCGGGATGGTCTTTATCGTCTTCCCGTCGCGGACCACGGTCATCTTCTTCGACTTGGCGTCGACCGTGCTGACCTGGCTGCGGCCGACGGTGAACGAGACCTCCTTGGCCTGGGTGCCGTAGACACCGGGCCGGCCCTCGACGCCGTTGAGGTCGAGCTTGAGGGTGACCTTGGTGCCGGGAGCCCAGTACTTCTCGGGGCGGAAGTCGAGCCGGTCGTTGCCGAACCAGTGGCCCTCGATCGGGACCGACGGCTTGGCGCTCACCTTGATAGCGTCCTCGACGGCCGCGGGGTGCGTGATGCCGCGGGTGAAGCGGATCGAGACCGGCATCCCGACGCCGACCCGCTGGCCGTTCTCGGGGCTGTACTGGCCGATGAAGGTGTTCTTGGGGACGAGGGTGGTGAAGCCGGAGTGCTCGGCGGCCTCGCGGCCCTGGCCGTCCACCGCTATCGCGTCGACGGTGTACTTCGTCGAGGCGCCCAGATGGCCGCTCGGCTTCCACACGGCGCCGCCGCCCGATATCTTCCCGTCGACCTCATTGCCCTTGCCGTCCTTGACCTTGACGGACTTGAGCCGGCCCTTCTGGGCGGTCACCTTCAGCGCGCCGCTCGTGGCGACCTCGTCCGCGCCGTCCTTGGGCGCTATCGTCACGGCGGCCTGCGAGGCGGCGTCCTTGTCCCCGCCCGCCTTGCCGGCCTTCTTGCCGTCACCGTCATCGCCACCGCACCCCGCCACCAGCAGCAGCACGGCGGCGAGCACCACGGCGAGCGGGCCCCCGCTCCTGTCTGGCCACCGACGCCGGTGAGCCGGCACCCCCGAATTCGGCTGGACGTTCACGACTGGCCCCTTTTCCCCTCGCACGGCCCGCGGTCCCCCGCGCGCGGATGCGGACAGCCGCGCGCTTGCCGTTAGATAACCACACCGCGGTGACAGTGAACTCCCCGTGAATGTCACTGTTTAGTCCCAAGTGCGGGGGTGGTGCGGGGCACTTGCCGCGGACGGCCGCGCGCGGGTCAGCGCAGCGCGGACCCGGCGCGCCACAACCCCCACGGCATGTTCCAGCCACCGAGGCCGTTGTCCGGGGCGACCGTGCGCTCCGGGGAGTTGTGCACCACCACGGTGTCGCCGACGATCGAGTGGCCGAAGAACCAGCCGGCGGGGGTGTTCGGGCCGCCGCCCTTGATGTCCTTCAGTCCGACGCAGCCATGGCTGGTGTTGACGCCGCCGAAGACCTCGGGCGGCGCCCAGTAGTTGCCGTGCAGGAAGGTCCCCGACCTGGTGAGGCGCATGGCGTGCGGCACGTCCGGGATGTCGTACTCGCCGCCGAAGCCGACGGTGTCGCCGTCCATTCGCGTCATCGAATGGCGCTCCAGGATCACCATCCGCCCGTTGTACGTGGGGTTCTCGTCGTCGCCCGCGGTGACCGGCAGCACCGCCACGACCCGGCCGTTCTGCCGCACGGTCATGGTGTGCCGGGCGGCGTCGATGGTGCTGACCTGGTCCCGGCCCACCCGGTAGCGGACGGTGCGGCGCTGGGTCCCGTAGGCGCCCGGGGCGGCCTTCACCCCGCGCAGCCGCAGCTGCACGGTGATCTCGGTGCCCGGCCGCCAGCGGTCGCGGGGCCGGAAGTCCAGCCGCCGGCGGCCGAACCAGTGGGCGGCGATCTCGACGCCGGGCCGGGCGCTGACCCGGACGGCGCGTTCGACGGCCGCGCGGTCGGCGATCGGCCGGCTGAAGACCATCGAGAAGATCAGGCCGGTGCCCACGGTGGCATCGCGCTGGGGCGAGAAGTGGCCGACGACGTGGCGGGCCGGGGCGGCCGTGGTGAAGGTGGTGTGGCGGGCGAAGCGGCGGCCCGCACCGTCCAGCGCCACCGCGTCGACGGTGTACTTCGCGCCGAGCCGGAGACGCCCGGGGGCGGGCCGCCAGGTCAGGCCGTCCGGCGAGATCCGCCCGGCGACGGGCCGCCGGGCGGCGTCACCGGTCCGGCTGACCGCCACCCGCTCCAGCCGCCCCGCCGGCACCCGGACCTCGAACCGCCCGTCAGCCCGTACGCCGCGCGCGCCGTTGTGCGGGACGACCGTGATCGTGCCTTCCGGGGTGGGCGGTTTGCCGCCGGTGAAGACCTCCGGGTCCGCGCAGCCGGCCAGTGCCGCCGCCCCGGTGAGCCCGGCCAGGACGACGAGGGCGAGACGGGTGCGGCGGGCCGCCCGCGCCGCCGCGCCACGGGCCGCGGGGCGCCCCGACCGGTCCGGCAGCCGGCCCCGCACCCGGGCGCCGCCGCGGCGCTTCGCTCGGTCCCCTGCTCGGTCCTGCTGATGGGCGGTCATATACCGCATTGTGCTGGATGATGCCTGAGTACGGATGTATGCCGCGTAACGGGATGTCATCGACGGAACGGAGCGGTGCGAGGAGCCTCCCACGGGAAGCGTGCGGCAACGCCCGGTTGCGGGAAGAACAACGGGGAGGGCGGACACCTGCACGGCCGGATTCCCCAGCGCACGCTGGTGGACACCGCCATGCCGGGACCCACCGCCCGACCGAGCCATGAGCCGCAGGAGGCGGGCACGTGTCGAGCGCACCCGAGCAGGAGGCAGTGGCGGACGAACCACTCGCCCCACCCGCGGACATCCGTCCCGGCAGCCCCACTCCCCTGGGGGCCCGGTACCGCACCGGCCCCGATGGCACCGCCGGCACCAACTTCGCCCTGTGGGCGGGCGGCGCCGAGGCGGTCGAGCTGTGTCTCTTCGACGACGCGGAGCGCGAGACGCGCCATGCGCTGACCGAGCTCACCCATGAGATCTGGCACGGCTTCCTGCCCGGTGTCCGCCCCGGACAGCGCTACGGCTACCGGGTGCACGGCCGCTGGGACCCCTGGTCCGGCGCCCGCTGGAATCCGGCGAAGCTGCTGCTCGACCCGTACGCCCGAGCCGTGGACGGCGACTTCGGCACCCGTACGGAGGGGTCCGGCACGGGGGCCGCGCTGCCCGCCCAGCTGTACGGGCACGTCCGCGACTGGCCGCAGCAGCAGGTCGCCGACACCGTGCGCGACGACCGGGACTCGGCGCCGTACGTCCCCAAGGGCGTCGTGGTCGGCGACGACACCGGGGGCGAGGGCGGTGCCGACGAATGGCGGGACGACCGCCGGCCCAAGACGCCCTGGCCGGATTCGGTGCTCTACGAGCTGCATGTACGGGGTTTCACGATGCGTCACCCCGGCATCCCGGAGCGGCTACGCGGCACGTACGCCGGGCTGGCGCACCCCGCGGCGCTGGAGCACCTCGTCCGGCTCGGGGTCACCGCCGTCGAACTGCTGCCGGTGCACCAGTTCGCGCACGAGGACCACCTGGTGCGCCGGGGGCTGCGCAACTACTGGGGCTACAACTCCATCGGCTACTTCGCGCCACACGCCGGATACGCCGCCACCGGTACCCGCGGGCAGCAGGTCGGCGAGTTCAAGCGGATGGTGCGGGCGCTGCACGACGCCGGTATCGAGGTGATCCTCGACGTCGTCTACAACCACACCGCGGAGGCCGGTGAACTGGGGCCGACGCTTTCCCTCCGGGGCATCGACAACCGCGGCTACTACCGTCTGGCGGGCGACGCCCGGCGTTATGCCGACTACACCGGCTGCGGCAACACCCTGCATGTCGTCCAGCCCCAGGTACTGCGGCTGATCACCGATTCGCTGCGCTACTGGGTCACCGAAATGGGTGTGGACGGCTTCCGCTTCGACCTGGCGGCCGCGCTGGCCCGTTCCATGCACGACGTCGACATGCTCTCCCCGTTCCTCGCCGTGATCGCCCAGGACCCGGTACTGCGCCGGGTCAAGCTGATCGCCGAGCCCTGGGACGTGGGCAACGGCGGCTACCAGGTCGGCGCCTTCCCGCCGTTGTGGACAGAGTGGAACGACCGCTACCGCGACACCGTCCGGGACTTCTGGCGCGGCGCCCAGCACGATGTCCGCGATCTGGGGTACCGGCTCTCCGGATCGAGCGACCTCTACGCCTGGGGCGGCCGCCGCCCGTACGCCTCGGTCAACTTCATCACCGCACACGACGGCTTCACCCTGCGCGACCTGGTCAGCTACGAGCACAAGCGGAACGCGGACAACGGCGAGGGCAACCGCGACGGCACCCACGACAACCGGTCCTGGAACTGCGGCGCCGAGGGCGAGACCGACGACCGGACCGTCCGCGCGCTGCGCCGGCGCCAGCTGCGCAACCTCCTGACCACCCTGCTGCTGTCGACCGGCGTGCCGATGCTGGTCGCCGGTGACGAGATGGGCCGCACCCAGCACGGCAACAACAACGCCTACTGCCAGGACAACGCGACCAGTTGGCTCGACTGGTCGCTCCTGGAGGACCCGGAGTGGCGCCCGCTGGCCGGTCTCGTCGCCCGGCTCATCGCCCTGCGGCGCGCCCATCCCGTCCTGCGCCGCCGGGCGTTCTTCTCCGGCCGGCCGCATCAGCGGGGCGGTCTGCGCGACCTCGCCTGGTTCACCGCGGACGGGACGGAGATGACCGAACAGGACTGGTACACCCCGGGCGCCACGCTCGGCATGTACCTCTCCGGGAACGACATCTCCCAGCGCGACGCCCGGGGCCTGCGGATCGTCGACGACAGCTTCCTCGCCGTGCTCCACGCCGGCGACCGGCCGCGCCCGTTCACCCTCCCCGGTCCGCCCTGGGCCGGCGGCTACGAACTCCTCGTCGACACCGCGCTGGAGGACCAGCCGGGGGCAGCGGAGGCGCCGTACGCGGCGGGCGCGCCGATCACGCTCGACGGGCGGTCGGTGCTGTTGTTCCGGGCGGTGCCGGACTGAGGCATACGGCGCGGCGGCGCGGGACGGACCGTCGGCCGAAATCCGGGTGAGCGTTGTCAGTGCCGCGCCTTACGCTCGCGAGTGATGGCTGACACCGCGCAGACGACGAACCGGACCGATCCGACCGACTTACCCCGGCGCTCCGCCGTGCGCTCGCTCGTGCGGCTGTGGCCGTTCGCCCGGCCCGTGCGGGCACGGCTGTTCACGGCCGCCTTCGTGGCGGTGCTCGCCTCCTGCGTCAGCCTGGTCATTCCGCTGGTGCTCAAGTGGCTGGTGGACGGGCCCGTGGCGGAGCGCGATCCCGGCGGGGCGTGGCTCGGCGGCGGGTATCTGCTGCTGCTCGGGCTCGCGGAGGCGCTGCTGTTCGGGCTGCGGCGCTGGCTGGTGGCGCGCCCGCTGGCCGGGGTGGAGGCGGCGATGCGCGAGGCGCTCTACCGCCATCTCCAGCGCCTTCCGGTCGCCTTCCACGACCGCTGGTCCTCGGGCCAGTTGTTGTCGCGCGGCACGACCGATCTCCAGACGCTGCGGTTGTTCCTCGCCTTCCCGCTGACCTTTCTGCTGGTCAACGGCGTCACCATCCTGGTGGGCGCGGTGCTGCTGCTGGCCCAGCGGTGGTCGCTGGGGCTGGTGCTGCTGGCGCCGGTGCTGCCGCTGATGGTGCTGTGCTCCGTCTTCGAGGCGAAGTACGGGCGCGCGGCGCGCCGGACCCAGGACCAGCTCGGCGATCTGACGACGGTGGTCGAGGAGTCGGTGCTCGGCATCCGCATCATCAAGGGCTTCGGACGCCATCGCAGCCAGGCCGAGTCCTTCCGGAGGCTGACCCGCGCGCTCCGTACGTCCGAGCTCCGCAAGGCGCGCTTGCTGGCGTGGATCTGGGGGTGCAACACCACCCTGCCGGAGCTCGCGCTCGGCGGCGCGCTGGTGCTCGGCACCCTCCAGGTGGCCGACGGCGCGCTGTCCGCGGGCACCCTGGTCGCCTTCCTGTCCACCGCCCTGGCGCTGCGCTGGCCGGTGGAGTCGATCGGCTTCCTGCTGGCCATGAGCAACGAGGCGGCGGCAGCCACCGACCGGTACTTCGAGGTGCTGGACGTCCCGGCGGTGGATGGAGTGGCGGGGGACGCAGCGGCGCGGGATGGGGCGGCCCGCGGTGCGGCGGCACGGGACGCGGAGGCACGGGACGCGGAGGCACGGGACGCACCGGCCGCGGACGCACGGGCGGCGGACCCACCGATACGGAACGCCCCAATACGGCACACCCCGGCGTCCCCCGCCCCCGGCGGCCTGGTCTTCTCCGGCGTGCAGTTCCGCTACCCGGACGCGCCGGCCGACTCCCCGCCGCTGCTCAAGGACATCACCCTGCACATCCACCCCGGCGAGACGATGGCACTGGTCGGGGCGACCGGCAGCGGCAAGACCACGCTCACGGCGCTGGTGCCGCGGCTGTACGACCCCACCGCGGGCCGGATCAGCCTCGACGGGCGCGATCTGGCGTCCCTCGGCCGGGACGAGGTCCGTGCGCTGGTCGCGATGGCCTTCGAGGAGCCGACGCTCTTCTCGGCGACCGCCGCGGAGAACGTCCTGATGGGCGGCGAGGGCGCCCAGGAGAGCGACCTCCGGCGGGCGTTGGAGGTGGCGCAGGCCGATGGCTTCGTCGACGCCCTTCCCGAGGGCGCGGCCACCCAGGTCGGTGAGCAGGGCCTGAGTCTGTCCGGCGGGCAGCGGCAGCGGCTCGCCCTGGCCCGTGCCGTGGTCGGCCGGCCGCGCTTCCTGATCCTCGACGATCCGCTGTCCGCCCTCGATGTGCACACCGAGGCCCTGGTGGAGGCGGCGCTGCGGCAGGTCCTGGCGTCCACCACCGCCCTGGTCGTCGCCCACCGGCCGTCCACGGTCCTGCTCGCCGACCGGGTGGCCCTGCTGTCCGGCGGCCGGATCACCGCCGTCGGCACCCACCACACACTGCTCCGGGACCACCCCGAGTACGCCACGCTGATGTCCGGCGACGGAGAGGGCGCCCGATGACCACCACCACGACCGGCCGCCCGTCCGACAACCCCGAGGACCGCCCCGGCCCCCGGCCACGGCCCACCCCGGAGCCCCCGGAGCCCGCGGACCTCGCCCCCGACGCGCTCGCCCACGACGCCCTGCCCGCCCCCAAGGGGGCCGCGCGCACCCTCCTCGCCTCCCTGCTGGCCCCGCACCGGCGCCGCGTCGGGCTGGTGGCCGTCGTGCTGCTGCTCCAGCAGGCCGCCGTACAGGCCGGTCCGCTGCTGGTCGCCTACGCGCTCGACCGGGTGGTGCCGGCGCTGCGGGCCGGCGACCACGGGCCGCTGTTCGCCGTGGCGGTGGCGGCGGTGCTGTGCGCGGCGGTGTCCGGTGGGCTCCAGTTCGGCTTCATCGAGCTCAGCGCGCGGGTCAGCCAGGATGTGCTGCTCGATCTGCGCGGCCGGATCTTCCGGCACGGCCAGGCGCTGAGCCTGGACTTCCACGAGCGCTATACGTCCGGCCGGCTGATCTCCCGCGCCACCACCGATGTGGAGGCACTGCGCGAACTCCTCGACGAGGGGCTGCAAGAGCTGATCACGGTCATCCTCTCGTCGGCCTACATCACCGTGATGCTGCTCTGGCTGGACGGCGGCCTGGGTGCCGCCGCCCTCGCCTCCGCCGGGCCGCTCGCCCTCCTCGTCCGCTCCTTCCGGCACCGTTCGCACCGGGCCTATGGCGCGAAGTCCACGGCGATGGCGGCCGTCATCGTGAAGTTCACCGAGACCCTCAACGGCATCCGGCCGGTGCAGGCGTTCCGCCGCGAGCGCCCGAACGACGCCGCCTTCGCCCGGCTGAACCACCAGCACGCCCGGCTCAACGGCGACACGCTCCTGGAGATGGCGCGCTATGTCGTCGCCTCCCGGGTGGTGGCCAATATCGCGGTCGCCGCGATCGTCCTGTGGGGCGCCTACCGCGTGGCCACGGGCGGCCTGGCGCTCGGCGTCCTCGCCGCCGCGGTGCTCTATCTGCGCCGGCTGTACGACCCCATCGACCGGCTCGGGATGTTCCTCAACTCCTATGAGTCCGCGGCCGCTTCGCTCCAGAAGATCGCCGGACTGCTCGCCCGGCGGCCCGGCGTCCCGGAACCGGCCGCATCGGCCACGCTGCCGCCCGTCGTGGCCGGCCGGCCGGGCCGCGAGGTCACCTTCTGCGAGGTCCGCTTCGCCTACCGCACCGGAGGCGAGGTGCTGCCCCGCTTCGATCTGACCCTCGCGGCCGGGTCCACCGTGGCTGTGGTGGGCGCCACCGGCGCCGGCAAGTCGACCCTCGCCAAGCTGCTGGCCCGCTTCTACGACCCCACCGAGGGCCAGGTGCTGCTCGACGGCGTCGATCTGCGCGAGCTGTCCACGGCCGCGCTGCGCCGGGGCGTCGTCATGGTCACCCAGGAAGCGTTCCTGTTCTCCGGGACGGTGGCCGACAACATCGCCCTCGGCCGCCCGGACGCCACCCGCGAGGAGATCGAACGCGCCGCGAAGGCCCTGGGCGCCCATGACTTCATCACCGCGCTGCCGGACGGCTACGACACCGATGTCCGCAAGCGCGGCGGCCGCATCTCCGCAGGCCAGCGCCAACTGGTGGGCTTCGCACGGGCATTGCTCGCCGACCCGGCCGTGCTCATCCTCGACGAGGCCACCAGTTCCCTGGACATACCCGGCGAACGCGCGGTGCAGCGCGCGATGGACACTGTTCTGGAGGGCCGTACGGCCCTGGTGATCGCCCACCGCCTCTCGACCGTCGACATCGCCGACCGGGTCCTGGTCATGGCCGACGGCCGGATCGTCGAGGACGGCCCGCCGGACGAACTCATCGCCGCGCGGGGCCGGTTCGCGCAGCTGCACCAGGCGTGGCGGGACAGCGTGGGGTAGGGCGGCAACAACGACGCGAGGGGGCGCGATGAGGAACGGGACCGAGACCGCACGGGGGCCGGGAATCCCCGACCACCGCAGTGCCGGACGCTATGTGTGGTGGCTGGTGGTCAGCCAGCGGGGGCGGGTGGCGGCGGGCGCCACCTACGGGAGCCTGTGGATGGTCGGGCTGATGCTGCCGCCCTATGTGCTGTCCCGGGCCATCGACGAGGGGCTGGTGCCGGGCCGGATGCCGGTGCTGCTCGGCTGGGTGGCGGTGCTGTTCGGGGTCGGGGTGGCCAATGCCTGGCTGGCGGTCATGCGGCATCGCACCATGACCAGGATCCGCATGGACGCCACCTTCCGTACGGTCCGGGTCCTGGTGGCGCACACCCTGCGGCTGGGGGCCGCGCTGCCCCACAAGGTGACGGCCGGGGAGGTCGTCACGATCGGGATCGGCGATGTCGGGGTGATCAGTCAGACGCTGACGATGACCGGGCCCGGTGTCGGCGGGGTGCTGGCCTATGGGGTCGTCGCCGTGCTGCTGCTGACCGTCTCGCCGCTGCTGGCCGGGGTGGTGCTGCTGGGTGTCCCGCTGCTCGCTCTGCTGGTCGGGCCGTTGCTGGGGCGGTTACAGGGCGCCGAGTCGCGGTACCGCGAGCGGCAGAGCGGGCTGGCGGCCCGGTTGACGGACCTGGTCGGCGGGCTGCGGGTGCTCAACGGCCTGGGCGGCAAGGACGTGTTCGCCGACCGTCACCGGCGCGAGGCGCGGGAGCTGCGGGACGAGGGCTACCGGGTCGGTGCGGTGACGAGCTGGGTGCAGGCCCTCGGGGTCGGCCTGCCGACGCTGTTCCTGGCCGCGGTGACCTGGCTCTCGGCCAGGATGGCGGCACAGGGGACCATCACCGTCGGCGAGTTGGTGGCGGTCTACGGCTACGCGGCGGCGCTGGTGGTGCCGGTCTCGTTCTTCATCGAGGGCGGCTACGACCTCACCCGCGGGCTGGTCGCCGCCCGGCGGGTGGTCCGGTTTCTGCGGCTGGAGCCGGATGCCGCGGAGGGCTCCGGGGACGCGGCCGGGAGCGTGACCGGGAGGGCGGCGGGGGACGCCCCCGAGACCGGGAACGTGGCCGGGGACGCCCCCGAGGCCGCGGCCGTGCTGCGCGATCCGGCGTCCGGCGTCGAGGTGGTGCCCGGTCTGCTGACCGCGCTGGCTGCCGCCCGGCCGGGCGAGTCGGCGGCGGTGGTCGATCGTCTGGGCCGGTTCGCGGATTCGGCCGCCACCTGGGGCGCGGTCCGTCTCGACGCGCTCCCGCTGCCGCGGGTCCGCGACCGGATCCTGGTCGCCGACAACGAAGCCGACCTGTTCGCGGGGACGCTGCGCGAGGTGGTCGGCGGGCGCCGGGACCGGACCGAGGAGGCGATCGACCAGGCGGTCCGGACGGCGCTGGCCGAGGACATCGTCCGCGGGCTGCCGGACGGGCTCGACTCGGCGGTCGAGGCGCAGGGCCGCAATCTCTCCGGTGGGCAGCGGCAGCGGCTGCGGCTGGTGCGGGCGCTGCTGGCCGACCCCGAGGTGCTGCTCGCGGTGGAGCCGACCTCCGCGGTCGACGCGCACACCGAGGCCGGTATCGCGGCCCGGCTGCACCGCGCGCGGGCGGGCCGTACGACCGTCGTCACCAGCACCTCGCCCCTGCTGCTGGACCGGGCCGACCAGGTGTACTTCCTCGTCGGCGGCCGGGTCGCCGCCGCCGGCAGCCATCGTCAACTCCTGGCCGAAAAGCCCGGATACCGCCGCCTGGTGGCCCGCGGCGAGGACGAGGACGACACGGGCGGGGACGGTACGGATGGGGACGGTACGGACGAGGCCGGTACGGGCGGGGCCGGTATGGACGGGAGCGGCGAGGACCTGACCGGCACGGACGGGAGCGGCGAAGACCTGACCGGCACGGACAACGCCACAGCCCCCCGCCCCAACGCCCCCAAGCCCCCCGTGACCCCCATGCCCCCCATGCCCAAGGAGGACGCGTGATGACGGCGACCGCCACCCGGCCCGCACGGTCCGGGGACGCGCTGCCGGGCGGTGCGGCGCTGCCGGTGGCCGATCCGGCCACGACCCGGCGGGCGGCGCTCCGGCTGGTCCGGCGGGACGGCCGGGCCGTCGCCCTGATGCTCGCGCTGAACGCCCTGGCGGCCGTTGCCGGACTGGCCGGCCCCTTGCTGCTCGGCCGGATCGTGGACACGGTGCGGTCCGGCGGCGGCGTGCGCACGGTGGACCGGCTGGCGCTGGTCATCCTGGCGTGCGGGCTGGTGCAGCTGCTGCTGGCGCGCTACGCCCGGTACGTCGGGCACCGCTTCGGCGAGCGGACCGTGGCGCGGGTCCGCGAGCAGTACGTGGAGCGGGCGCTGGCGCTGCCGGCCGCCGTCGTGGAGCGGGCCGGTACCGGCGATCTGACGGCCCGTGGGACGGCCGATGTCACCTCGGTCGCCCGGGCGCTGCGGGACGCCGTGCCGGAGGTGTGCGTCGCCGCGGCACAGGCGCTGCTCCTGCTGGGTGCGGTGGTGGTGCTCGATCCGCTGCTCGGCCTGTGCGGGCTGGGGGTGTTCAGCGGGGTGTTCGCGGTCCGCTGGTATCTGCGCCGGGCGCACGGCGCGTATCTGGCGGAGGGCGCGGCGACCTCGGCGCTCGCCGAGCTGCTGGCGGCCACCGCCGCGGGCGCCCGGACCGTCGAGGCGCTGGGGCTCCAGGAGCGCCGGACGGCGGCGAGCGAGCAGGCCGTCGAGCGCTGCCGCCGCACCCGCACCCGCACGCTGTTCCTGCGCAGTGTGCTGCTGCCGGCCGTGGATGTCGCCTATGTCGTCCCGGTGGTCGCCGTCCTGCTGGCCGGCGGAGTGCTGCACGGGCGGGGCGGGATCAGCCTGGGTGTGGTCATCACCGCGGCGCTGTATCTGCGGCAGCTGTCCGACCCGTTGGCGACGGTCCTGTTCTGGGCCGAGCAACTCCAGAGCAGCGGCGCCGCGTTCGCCCGTGTCGAGGGGCTGGGCCAGGCCCCGCAAACGCGGACGGCCTCCGCGGCCGCCCTCCCGCACCCTGCCGCGGAGTCCTCCCCCGCCCTCCCCGCCGACGACCGCATCGAGGTCACCGCCGTCCACTACACCTACGGGGGCGGGAGCCCGGGCCCCGCCGCGGACCGCGATGTGCTGCACGGTGTGGACCTGACCGTCCGCCCCGGTGAACGCCTCGCCGTGGTCGGCCCCTCGGGCGCCGGAAAGTCCACCCTGGGGCGGCTGCTGGCCGGGATCGACGCGCCGCGGCACGGCTCGGTGACGGTCGGCGGGGTGCCGGTCGCCGCGCTGGATCCGGCCGCGCTGCGCCGCCAGGTCGTCCTCGTCACCCAGGAGCACCATGTGTTCCTGGGCACCCTCCGGGACAACCTCCAGATCGCCGCGCCCGGCGCCGATGACGCCGCGCTGTGTGCCGCACTGGCCGCCGTGGGCGCCGAGTGGACCACGGAGCTGCCGGCCGGCCTGGACACCGAGCTGGGCGCCGGCGGCCATCGCCCCGACGGCTCCCAGTCGCAGCAACTGGCCCTGGCCCGTGTGGTGCTGGCGGATCCGCACACGGTGATCCTGGACGAGGCGACCGCGCTGCTCGATCCGCGGACGGCGCGGCACACCGAACGCGCCCTGGCCGCCGTCCTGACGGGCCGTACGGTCATCGCCATCGCCCACCGTCTGCACACCGCCCATGACGCGGACCGGGTGGCCGTCATGGAGAACGGCCGGCTGACCGAACTCGGCACGCATGACGCCCTGGTGGCGGCGAACGGGGCCTACGCCGGCCTGTGGCGCTCGTGGCACAGCTAGGGGCTGTGCCCCGCAGCGGACGCTCCGTACGGGCGGGCGCGGCCAGTCCCGCCTCGTACGGACGTTCAGCCCTCCGTCCGACTTCCGGACGCCAATTTCGGGCAACGGACGGTTTCCGGCCAATTAGTTGAACGGAGCCTGACAACAAGCCGCCGACGGTGGGACTCTTCCCGGCAACCGCCGCACGGGTCCCCACAGCACCACACCCCGCGGCCGGGAAGTTCCACCCGCACCACTCGCGCCATCCGTTCCACCCGAACACCCAGCACCTCACGTACGTCTCCCCCCACACGCTCCAAGAGTTCTGCCTCGCTCTGCCCGGACGGCCGTTCGCCGCCCGGTCCCCCTCGGCCGCATCGTCATGTGGCGGCCACCGCAGAAGGAGTCAGTGTGAGACGCACCCCCCATGGACGCGCCGTCGCGACCGGCGCACTCGTCGCCGTCACGGCGATGCTGGCCGTCGGCGTTCAGGCCGGTACCGGCACGGCGGCCGCCCCGCGGCCGGGCACCACGCATGCCACCCCCGATCCCGGCGCCCTGCCGGCCAAGCTGTCCCCGTCCCAGCGTGCGGAGCTGATACGGGCAGCCGGCGCCACCACCGCCGAGACCGCGCGGCAGCTGAAGCTCGGCGCGAAGGAGAAGCTGGTCGTCAAGGACGTCTCGAAGGATGTCGACGGCACCGTTCACACCCGCTACGAGCGCACCTACGACGGACTGCCCGTCCTCGGCGGTGACCTCGTGGTGCACGAGAGCAAGGGCGGCACGCTCAAGGGTGTCACCAAGGCCGTGCGCTCCCAGCTGAAGGTCGCGAGCACCACCGCGAAGGTGAAGCCGGCCACGGCCGCGGCGAAGGCCGTCAAGGCGGCGCAGGCCCGCGGTTCGGAGAAGACCGAGGCCGCGAAGGCCCCGCGCAAGGTGGTCTGGGTCGCCGACGGCAAGCCGCTGCTGGCGTACGAGACGGTGGTCGGCGGGCTCCAGGAAGACGGCACCCCCAACCAGCTGCACGTCATCACGGACGCCACGACCGGCGCCAAGATCTTCGAGTACCAGGGGATCAGGACCGGCACCGGCAACAGCGAGTACAGCGGCAAGGTCACCATCGGGACCTCGGGCTCGGCGCCCAACTTCTCGATGACCGACGCCACCCGCGGCGGCCACAAGACGTATGACCTCAAGCACGGCTCGTCCGGCACCGGTTCGCTGTTCACCGACGCCGACGACACCTGGGGCGACGGCACCCCGCAGAACGCCCAGACGGCCGGTGTGGACGCGGCCTACGGCGCCCAGGAGACCTGGGACTACTACAAGAACGTGCACGGCCGCAGCGGCATCAAGGGCGACGGCGTCGGCGCCTACTCCCGGGTCCACTACGGCAACAGCTACGTCAACGCCTTCTGGGACGACGGCTGCTTCTGCATGACGTACGGCGACGGCAGTGGCAACAACTCCCCGCTGACCGCCATCGACGTGGCCGGCCACGAGATGTCGCACGGTGTCACCGCGGCCACCGCCGACCTCACCTACAGCGGTGAGTCCGGCGGCCTCAACGAGGCGACCTCCGACATCTTCGGTACGGCGGTGGAGTTCTACGCCAACAACACCTCCGACCCCGGTGACTACCTCATCGGCGAGAAGATCGACATCAATGGCGACGGCACCCCGCTGCGCTACATGGACAAGCCGTCCAAGGACGGTGCGTCGGCCGACTACTGGTCGAGCAACGTCGGCAACAAGGACGTGCACTACTCGTCCGGTGTCGCCAACCACTTCTTCTACCTGCTGTCCGAGGGCAGCGGCCCGAAGGACATCGGCGGCGTCCACTACGACAGCCCGACCTTCGACAATCTGCCGGTCCCGGGCATCGGCCGGGCCAACGCCGAGAAGGTCTGGTTCAAGGCACTCAGCCAGTACATGAGCGCCAACACCAACTACGCGGCCGCCCGCACCGCCACCCTCAAGGCCGCCGCCGACCTGTTCGGTGAGGGCAGCGCCTCGTACAACACGGTCGCCAACACCTGGGCGGCGGTCAACGTCGGCGCCCGCGTCCCCGACGGCGGCGGCGTCACCGTCACCAACCCGGGCAACCAGACCAGCACCGTGGGCCAGGCGGCGAGCCTCCAGATCAAGGCGAGCAGCGGCACCGCGGGCGCACTGTCGTACGCGGCGACCGGGCTGCCCGCCGGGCTGTCGCTCAACGCGACCACGGGTCTGATCTCCGGTACGCCGACCACGGCCGCGACCAGCAATGTGACGGTCACGGTCACCGACGCCGCGAAGAAGACCGGCACCACCGCCTTCACCTGGACGGTCAACGCGGCCGGCGGCGGCAATGTCTTCGAGAACGCCGACGATGTGCAGATCCCGGACGCGGGCTCGGCGGTCACCTCGCCGATCAACGTCGGCCGCAGCGGCAACGCGCCGAGCACGCTGAAGGTCGCGGTGGACATCGTGCACACCTACCGCGGTGACCTGGTCGTGGACCTGGTCGCCCCGGACGGCACGGCCTACCGGCTGAAGAACGCCAGCGCGTTCGACTCGGCGGCCAACGTGAAGACCACGTACACCGTCAACGCCTCCTCGGAGAAGGCCAGCGGCACCTGGAAGCTGCGGGTCCAGGACGTCTACTCCCAGGACACGGGTTACATCAACGGCTGGAAGATGACCTTCTGACAGGGAGCCGTCACTCAGCGGTCACTCAGGTGTGACATAGGCGGGTCACAGATCTCGCCACCGCACAACTGACACACACGGCACGCGCGTTGGGCGTCGTCCCCTGATATCCGGGGGCGGCGCCCAGCTCCGTTATGCGAACGGCGCGTCCCTCTCTACGGACAATTTTCAGCCAATCCCCGAACACCCTCCTGACATGCACGCGTTCGAATGGCAGTCTTCCCGAACGCACGTCACACCCGCATCGCTTTGCACCCCCACCACTTGGCAAAGTTGAAGGAGCACGCGTGACCCCCCGCATATCCCGTAAGACCCGTGTTGTCGGTACCTCGATCGCCGTTGCCGCCCTCGTGGCCGCCGGCATCACCGCTGGTACCGCCGGCGCCTCCCCCGCCCAGACCCCCACCGCGGACGGTTCGCCCCTCAAGCTCACCGCCTCGCACCGCGCGGAACTGCTGCGCGACGCGAGCGCGACCAAGGCGCAGACCGCCAAGGAACTGGGCCTGGGCGCGCAGGAGAAGCTGGTCGTCAAGGACGTCATCAAGGACGCTGACGGCACCACGCACACCCGCTACGACCGCACCTACGCCGGCCTGCCGGTGCTGGGCGGCGACCTGATCGTGCACACCGCCAAGGGCGGCGCGGTCAAGAGCACCACCAAGTCGACCGAGAAGTCGGTCAAGGTGGCCTCCACCACGGCGAAGATCGCCCCGACCGCCGCCGCGACGTCGGCCCAGGGCACCGCGGTGAAGTCGCTCAGCGCGAAGAAGGCCGACGCGCAGGCGCCCAAGAAGGTCGTCTGGGCCGCCTCCGGCACCCCGACTCTCGCCTACGACACCGTCGTCAAGGGCGTGAAGAAGGACGGCACCCCGAGCCGGATGCACGTCATCACCGACGCCAACAGCGGCAAGAAGCTCTTCCAGTACGACGAGATCCGTACCGGCAAGGGCGAGAGCGAGTACAGCGGCAGCGTCGAGCTGGGCACCTCCAAGGAGGGCAACGGCTTCACGCTGACCGACAAGGAGCGCGGTGGTCACAAGACCACCAACCTCGAGAACAGCGAGTCCGGTGACGGCAAGGCGTTCACGGACGAGGACGACAAGTGGGGCACCGGCAAGCCGGACAACCCGCAGACCGCCGCCGTCGACGCCCACTACGGCGCGGGCGTGACCTGGGACTACTACAAGCAGGTGCACGGCCGCAGCGGCATCAAGGGTGACGGCAAGGGTGCCTCGTCCCGCGTGCACTACGGCAAGAGCTACGTCAACGCCTTCTGGGACGACAGCTGCTTCTGCATGACGTACGGCGACGGCGAGGGCGACAAGGCCCCGCTGACCGCGCTGGACGTCGCGGCGCACGAGATGTCGCACGGTGTCACCTCCGCCACCGCCAACCTCACCTACAGCGGTGAGTCCGGCGGCCTCAACGAGGGCACCTCGGACATCTTCGGGACCTCGGCCGAGTTCTTCGCCAAGAGCGAGAAGGACCCGGGCGACTACCTCATCGGCGAGAAGATCGACATCAACGGTGACGGTACCCCGCTGCGCTACATGGACAAGCCGTCCAAGGACGGTCAGTCGCAGGACAACTGGGACTCCAAGACCGGTGACCTGGACCCGCACTACTCCTCGGGTGTCGCCAACCACTTCTTCTACCTGCTGTCCGAGGGCAGCGGCCCGAAGGAGATCGGTGGCGTCAAGTACGACAGCCCGACGGCGGACGGCAAGAAGGTCGAGGGCATCGGCCGGGACAAGGCCGAGAAGATCTGGTTCAAGGCCCTGACCGAGTACATGACCTCGAACACCGACTACAAGGCCGCCCGTGAGGCGACCGTCAAGGCCGCCACCGACCTGTACAAGGCCGGCAGCGCCGAGGTCAAGGGCGTCGAGGCCGCTTGGACCGGTGTCGCCGTCAAGTGACGCAACGTGCGGGAACGTGCTGATCGTCCCGGGGTGAAGTGACCCCGGCGCGGGCGGTGTCCGGAGATCCTCCGGGCACCGCCTTCGCGCGCGTCGGGGGCGGGAGTTCAGCCGCCCGGCCCGTTCTCCTTCCGCGCCCGGGCCCGGCTGTAGCTCCATACGCCCGCGCCCACCAGCACCGCCGCCCCGGCCCCGTACAGCGGCAGCCAGAGGGTCGTCGTGGCCGACAGGCAGTCGGCGACGGCCACATGACTGCGGTCCTGCTGCGCGCGGGTCAGCGCGGGCCGGTCGCGCCCGCTCAGCTGCGCCAGCTCCGCCGCCGTCCGGAGGCTCTCGTATCTGCCCAGTTCACCGCACCCGCTGCGGGTCCCCTCCATCGGGAACAGCCACGCCCAGCGCTGGAGCATCGGCGCCAGGGTGATCGCGATGCACAGTCCGACGGTCAGCGCGAACGCGACCAGTTTCCGCAGATACGCGGTGCGCAGGCCGGGCGTCCAGGCCGGCAGTGCGTAGAAGGAGCAGACCACCGCGAGCAGTGTCACCCCGACGTAGGTGGCGAACCACTGCCAGGAGCCCTGCGCGAGCGCGGCCGTCAGCACGGCGGCGAGGGCGATGCCGATGACCCCGGCTTCACCGCCGGTGGCCTGGCCGGCGCCGGGGCGTGCCGGTTCCCGGGTGCCGTGCGGGCTGGGCTGGTTCATGGGCCTCTCCTGCGGGTCGGAGGGCCTCAGCATCCGGCACCCCGCACCGTCGGCCCCGGCACCGTGCCGGACGGGCCCGGGAGCCCGCCCGGTTGGGGGAGAACGCACCCCGCGGCAGCACGGCCGGGCAGGCCGGTGGGCCGTTGCCGCCGCTTAGTCTGACGGTTTGACTCCTCCCCCAGCTAAAGCAGGGGGATTCCTGGCTCACGTCGCCTGCGGCCCGGCGGGCCGACAGGTCTTACACGATCAGCACCAGCCGGGGTGAAGACCAGCCCGGACGAGCATCACACGGGCGGAGTTCTTGTCTCTGGGCGAGACCACTCCGCACGCGGTGCACGTATACGTTCTTTCTGAGAGAGGCAGCGCGTGCTTGGTTCTCGCTCCGCACTGCGCACAGTCCATCGTGGTGTGCGCGGGATGTACCAGATGCACGGCCCGCCCGTGCTTGCGGGCCATCTCGGCCAACGCGGTCTTGGTGGCGCCGATCGCGGCATCAGCGGCCTTACGGGCCATCGAGGACTTGGCAAGGAACTTCGGCCTGAAGTCCTCCACCGCCAACGCATCATGGTCACGGACAACGCGCTTGGCCCACTTACGGGCAGTGTCCTGACGCTGCCGGGCCACCTTCTTGTGGAGCTTCGCGGTCTGCCGCTTCGCTTCGCGGTACCCCTTCGACGCAGCCTGTCCCTTTGCGGGTTTGCGGCGGGCCATCATCCGCTGATACTTCGCAAGGCGCTGGGCGGCGCTCTTCCCGTACTGCGGATGGGGAAGGTCGTGGTCGTCGCTGGTGGTGGCCGCGGTCTCCGTAACGCCCCAGTCGATCCCGATCACCCGCCCAGTGACGGGCAGATCCTCGGGCACGGTGGGGACGACGAAGGAGGCGTACCAGGCGCCGGTACTGTCGCGGTACACACGCACCGAGGACGGCGGCTCGGGCAGGTCCCGCGACCACACCACCCGCACCACGGTGCCGCCCGCGAGGTGCAGGCGGCCATCCTTGAGACGGAAGCCCCGCCTGGTGTATTCGAGGGTGGGAAGCGCGTCACGCTTCCTCTTGTACTTCGGCATCCCCGCCCGCTGCCGCATCGGCAACCGGGCCCTGATGTCCTTGAGCGCTTTGGCGCGGGACTTGCCGAAGTCGCGGACCAACTGCTGCTGCGGAACGCATGCGCCTTCACGCAGCCACTCAGTACGGGCGCGGGCCTCGGTCAGCATCGCGGCGAGCTCCACTGGCCCGCACGTCCGCTTCTCCGCCCCGACAGGACGGGTCCTGTTCCAAGCACCCACCTGCCTGGACTTGGCCACACACTCATTCCACAACCACCGGCACCGGTCCCACTCCGCTTCCAGTGCAGCCCGGGCCGTGGACGACACACGAAGCCGGTAGGCAAACCGGGCATGCCCGCCACCCGCTGCCTTCGCTTCCGCCGCCATGAACAGCAACCTACCCAGGGGGACTGACAGTTGAGAGCTCCTGACCCATGTTCGCCGCCTCGCCACCGTTGCGGATGGACACCCCCCCCGCCCTGACGGCGAATCGGCTTTCTCTGCCCCGCTCACGCGGGAGCTTCATTTCCTCACCCAGCTGAAGCCGGGCGTATCCACGAAGGAAACACGATGACTGAGTCCCGCGGCGGCCCGCCCGTCAGCCGTACCAGGGTCCTGCTCGCCGACGACGAGCCCTTGATGCGGGCCGGGGTGCGCGCGATCCTCGGCACGGCGCCCGATATCGAGGTCGTCGCGGAGGCCGCCGACGGCCGCGAGACGATCGACCAGGCGCTGCGGCACCGGCCCGATGTCTGTCTGCTGGACATCCGGATGCCGCGGCTGGACGGCCTCGGCGTCGCCGCGGAGCTGGCCAGGGCGCTGCCCGCCACCGCCGTGGTGATGCTGACGACGTTCTCCGAGGACGAGTACATCGCCGGCGCCCTCGGCTCGGGCGCGGCCGGCTTTCTGCTCAAGTCCGGCGATCCGCGGGAGCTGATCGCCGGGGTCCGGGCCGTCGCCGAGGGCGGCTCCTGTCTCTCGCCGTCCGTCGCCCGGCGCGTCATCTCGCATCTGGGAGGCGGGCAGTTGGGCCGCGGTGCGGCCGCCCGCGCCCGGGTCGCCGAGCTGACCGGGCGGGAGCGCGAGGTGCTCGGGCTGGTCGGCGCCGGGCTGTCCAACGCGGAGATCGCCCAGCGGCTGTTCCTGGTCGAGGGCACGGTCAAGGCGCATGTCAGCGCGATCCTCGCCCGGCTGGGTTTCCGGAACCGTGTCCAGGCGGCGATCCTCGCGTACGAGGCGGGTCTGGTCCCGGCGTCATGACGCCGTGGCAGCGCCCGGACGCCCGGTGGCTGCGCGCCCACGCCCCCGGGCTGGGACTGTGGCTCGCGCTGTGCGGTCCGGCGGCGCTCGTCGTCGGCTCCCTCGACGGCGCCCAGCGGTGGGCCACCGCGGCCGCCTTCCCGCTGCTCGGCGTCTGTGTGCTGGTGCGCCGGCGCAGTCCGCTGACGGCGCTGGCGCTGCCGGTCGCGCCGAGCCTGGTGATCTCGCTGGATCTGTTCACCACCGGCTACTGCGCCGCGCTGGCGGCGTTCGGCTATCTGGCCGGGGTCCGGCTGCCCCGGGCCCGTCCGGCGTTGTGGTTCTTCTCCGCCGTGGCGGCCGGCGGGTTGCCGTTGGCCGCGGTGGTGGGCCGCACGGTGTGGCCGTGGTTCTCGCTGCTGTTGACGCTGCTGCTCAATGGGGTGCTGCCGTGGCTGCTGGGCCGCTACCGCCGGCAGTACTCCGAACTCGCCCGTACCGGCTGGCAGCTCGCCGAGCGGATGGAGCGCGAACAGCAGGCCGTCGCCGACCGCACCCGGCTGCGCGAACGCGCCCGGATCGCCGGCGACATGCATGACTCCCTCGGCCATGACCTGGCCCTGATCGCCCTGCGGGCCGGGGCGCTGGAAGTCGATCCGCGGCTGGACGCGGACCGGCAGGCGGCGGCCGGTGAGCTGCGGGCCGCGGCCGGGACGGCGACCGAACGGCTGCGGGAGATCATCGGCGTGCTGCGCACCGATGACGAGAGCGCGCCCCGGGCACCGGCGGACGAGAGCGTGGCGCGGCTGGTGGACCGGGCGCGGGCGTCCGGGATGACGGTGACCCTGGAGCAGGCGGACGACACCGGGACCGGCACGCTTCCGGCCATGACCGGACACGCCCTGCACCGCGTCGTCCAGGAGTCGCTGACCAATGCAGCCAAACACGCCCCCGGCGCGGCCGTCCGGGTGCGGATCGGACGGGCCGCCGGGCAGGTGCAGGTCACGGTGGCCAACTCCGCGGGAACGGCCGGTCCGGGGGCCGGGCCGGTGTCCGGCGGCAGCGGGCTGGTGGGGCTGGACGAGCGGGTACGGCTGGCGGGCGGCGCGCTGCGGGCCGGCCCCGCCCCGGAGGGCGGCTTCACGGTCTCGGCCCGGCTGCCGACCGCCGCCGGCGCCCGCCCGGAATCCCTGGCCCGTCCCGAACCCACCGCGGCCCAGCGGGAGTTGGCGCACGCCCAGCGGCAGGTGCGGCGCCGGCTCCGGCAGATGGTGGCGGCCCCGGTGGCGCTGCTGGCGGCCCTGGTGGTGCTGAGCACCATCTACCACCTGGTCAGCCCGTCCTGGACGGTGCTGGAGCGGGAGCGCTACACGGCGCTGCACCTCGGCGCCGACCGCTCCCGGGTGGAGACCCTGCTGCCGTTCTTCGCCCTGGACGCCCCACCGGACGGCACCCCGCCGCCCCCGCACGACTGGACCTGCGTCTACTACAGCGTCCGCCCCGGCTCCGACTCCGCCTACGAGCTCTGTTTCACCGACGACGAGCGGCTGGTCAAGAAGAGTGTGGTGCACCGCCGGGACCGTTAGGGCGGGTCGCGCTGGCGCCATGCCCGTACGGCCACCGACCGGCCCCGCCGGACCGGTCCCGCCGGAGCCGAACCCGCAGACCGGCGCCCTCAACTCGCCCCCGCCGCAGGTGCCTTCCCCCGCCCGGACTCCGCTCCGGCGCCTCTTACCGCCCCGTCCGCCGATATGGCTGATTCCACCCCCTCATGCGCTCTTGTACGGACTCCCTCCTGGAGAGAGGCTGCGGTGTGGCGCCGATGGGCCCCGGCGCGGCACCGGACATCCGCACACCGCAACTCCGCTGTGATCAGACCGAGTTGAGGAGGCGAACGCCGACCGTGTCAGCGCAGTGCCGCAGTCGCCCGCGCGCGAGCCGGAAGGTGTCCGCCGGGTCATGGCGGGCGCGCGGGGACCGGCCGGTGCGGCCCCGTCCAACCGGACGTCCCGGTCGTCGCCCAGGGCAGGGTTCCCCGGGCCCACCCGGCACCCGTATGACCCACCCGCGCAGGATCCGTCGGGGAACCACCGACCGGGGACCGGGAGAGCACCGACCCGCCCCGCCGTGCCATCCGCCAGCCGAGTGAAAGCGGACAGGAGCCCCCATGCCCGCAGCCGGTCCGCCTGCCGTAAAGCGGATACAAAGGACAAAACCCAGCAAAAGCACCACAAGCCCAGGTGAGCCCATGATCGGTCGTATTCCTGTTCTGGACATCCGCCCGCAGATCGATTGCGGCCGCCGCCCGGCGAAGGCCGTGGTGGGTGAGACCTTCGAGGTCTCGGCCACCGTCTTCCGTGAAGGGCATGACGCCGTCGCGGCGAATGTGGTGCTGCGCAATCCGGCCGGGCGCTGCGGCCCCTGGACGCCGATGCACGAGCAGGCACCCGGCTCCGACCGGTGGAGCGCCGAGGTCACCCCCGGCATCGAGGGCCGCTGGACGTTCACCGTCGAGGGCTGGTCCGATCCGGTCACCACCTGGCGGCGGCATGCCGCCATCAAGATTCCGGCGGGGATCGACACCGAGCTGATGCTCGCCGAGGGTGCCGAACTCCATGAGCGGGCGGCGGCCGAGGTCCCCAAGAGCGACGGGCGCGAGGCGGTGCTCGCCGCCGTGGACGCGCTGCGGGACGCCGGGCTGTCCGCCGCGACCCGGCTGGCCGCGGCGCTCGCCCCCCAGGTCACCGCGGCGCTGGCCCGCCATCCGCTGCGCGAACTGCTCACCGTCTCGCGTCCGATGCCGCTGGTCGTCGAGCGCCGGCGGGCCCTGTTCGGCTCGTGGTACGAACTCTTCCCGCGCTCCGAGGGCGCCACTGTCACCCCGGACGGCACGGCCGTCAGCGGCACCCTGCGCACCGCCGCCGACCGGCTGCCGGCCGTCGCCGCCATGGGCTTCGACGTGGTCTATCTCCCGCCCGTCCACCCCATCGGCACCGCCTTCCGCAAGGGCCCCAACAATGCGCTCACGGCCGGCCCGGACGATGTCGGCTCCCCCTGGGCCATCGGCTCACCGGCCGGCGGCCATGACGCCCTCCACCCGGACCTGGGCACCTTCGACGACTTCGCACACTTCGTCCGCACCGCCCGTGACCTGCGGATGGAGGTGGCCCTGGACTTCGCGCTCCAGTGCTCCCCGGACCACCCCTGGGTCACCCTGCACCCCCAGTGGTTCCACCACCGCGCGGACGGCTCGATCGCCTACGCCGAGAACCCGCCGAAGAAGTACCAGGACATCTACCCGCTCGCCTTCGACACCGACTTCCGCGGGCTGATCCGCGAGACCGAACGCGTGCTGCGCTTCTGGATGGCCAAGGGCGTACGGATCTTCCGGGTGGACAATCCCCACACCAAGCCGGTGGCCTTCTGGGAGAAGGTGATCGGCGACATCAACCGCACCGATCCGGACGTGCTCTTCCTCGCCGAGGCGTTCACCCGCCCGGCCATGCTGCACACCCTCGCCGAGATCGGCTTCCACCAGTCGTACACCTACTTCACCTGGCGCAACACCAAACAGGAGCTGACCGACTACCTCACCGAACTGACCGGCGAGAGCGCCTCCTACCTGCGGCCGAATTTCTTTGTGAACACCCCGGACATCCTGCACGCCTACCTCCAGGAGGGCGGCCGCCCCGCCTTCGAGGTACGCGCCGTACTGGCCGCCACCCTGTCCCCCACCTGGGGCGTCTACGCCGGATATGAGCTCTGCGAGTCGACGCCGGTACGCCGCGGCAGCGAGGAGTACCTGGACTCGGAGAAGTACCAACTCAGGCCGCGCGACTGGGATGCGGCGGCCAGGGAGGGACGCACCCTCGCCCCCCTGATCACCACGCTCAACCGCATCCGCCGCCGGCACCCTGCCCTTCAGCAGCTGCGCAATCTGCACTTCCACCACGTCGACAACGAGGCCGTCCTCGCCTACTCCAAGCGCGAGGGGCACGGCGACCGGGCCGACACGGTGCTCACGGTGGTCAACCTCGACCCGCACCACACCCACGAGGCGACGGTGTCGTTGGACATGCCGGAACTCGGCCTCGGCCGGCACGAGTCCTTTCCGGTGCGCGACGAGCTCACCGGCGACACCTACCACTGGGGCAGGGACAACTATGTGCGCCTGGAGCCGGGCCGCTCACTCGCGCCCGCCCATGTGCTGTCGCTGCGACCGTCCTCACCGATCGGAGGGTCACCCAATTGATCGTCAATGAGCCTGTCCCCGACACATTCGAGGACACCCCGGCGAAGGACCGCGATCCCGACTGGTTCAAACGGGCCGTTTTCTACGAAGTCCTGGTGCGCTCCTTCCAGGACAGCAACGGCGACGGCATCGGCGACCTCAAGGGCATCACGGCCAAGCTCGACTATCTGCAATGGCTGGGGGTGGACTGCCTCTGGCTGCCGCCGTTCTTCAAATCCCCGCTGCGGGACGGCGGTTACGATGTCGCCGACTACACCGCGGTGCTCCCCGAATTCGGCGACCTGGCCGATTTCGTGGAATTCGTGGACGCCGCACACCATCGCGGTATGCGGGTCATCATCGACATGGTGATGAACCACACCAGCGATCAGCACCCGTGGTTCCAGGAATCGCGCACCGACCCCGAGGGGCCGTACGGCGACTATTACGTCTGGGCCGACGACGACAAGCAGTACGCCGACGCCCGCATCATCTTCGTCGACACCGAGGCCTCCAACTGGACCTTCGACCCGGTCCGCAAGCAGTACTACTGGCACCGCTTCTTCTCCCACCAGCCGGATCTCAACTATGAGAACCCGGCGGTGCAGGAAGAGATGATCTCCGCCCTGCGCTTCTGGCTGGACCTGGGGATCGACGGCTTCCGGCTGGACGCGGTGCCGTATCTCTACGCCGAGGAGGGCACCAACTGCGAGAACCTGCCGGCCTCGCATGCCTTCCTCAAGCGGGTCCGCGCGGAAATCGACGCACACTACCCGGACACCGTGCTGCTGGCCGAGGCCAATCAATGGCCGGAGGATGTCGTCGACTACTTCGGCGATTACGGCGTCGGCGGCGACGAATGCCATATGGCCTTCCACTTCCCGGTCATGCCGCGCATCTTCATGGCGGTCCGCCGCGAATCGCGCTATCCGGTCTCGGAAATCCTCGCCAAGACCCCGGCGATCCCGTCCGGCTGCCAGTGGGGCATCTTCCTGCGCAACCACGACGAGCTGACCCTCGAAATGGTCACGGACGAAGAGCGCGACTACATGTACGCGGAGTACGCCAAGGACCCGCGTATGCGGGCCAACATCGGCATTCGCCGGCGACTGGCCCCGCTGCTCGACAACGACCGCAATCAGATCGAGCTCTTCACCGCCCTGCTGCTGTCCCTGCCGGGTTCGCCGATCCTCTATTACGGCGACGAGATCGGCATGGGCGACAACATCTGGCTCGGCGACCGGGACGCGGTGCGCACCCCGATGCAGTGGACGCCGGACCGCAACGCCGGTTTCTCCTCCTGCGACCCGGGCCGGCTCTTCCTGCCGACCATCATGGACCCCGTCTACGGCTACCAGGTCACCAATGTCGAGGCCGCGATGAGTTCGCCCTCCTCGCTGCTGCACTGGACCCGGCGGATGATCGAGATCCGTAAGCAGAATCCGGCGTTCGGGCTCGGCAGCTACACCGAGCTGTCCTCCACGAACCCGGCGGTGCTGGCCTTCCTCCGGGAGGCACCGGGCACCGGCGGCGCGGACGACGACCTGGTGCTGTGCGTGCACAACTTCTCGCGCTTCGCCCAGCCCACGGAGCTGGATCTGCGGTCGTTCAGCGGCCGCCATCCGGTGGAACTCATCGGCGGGGTCCGCTTCCCGGCCATCGGGGAGCTGCCGTATCTGCTGACCCTCGCGGGCCACGGGTTCTACTGGTTCCGGCTGCGCAGGAACGCAGGTCAGCCGGTGCCCTGACCGGGCGCGGGCGCCGGAAGGACGCCCGTACGCGGCCATCTGGCACGTACGGGCGTTTTTTGACCTTTCGCTCGGGCAGTCTCCCTACTACCGCACGGGCCGGGTGAGCCATCGTCGGTCCCCCCGGCTCGGGAGGGGCCCGCCGCGCAGCGGAAAGCGCACGCCGGAAGACCGCTGCCGTACGGACGCTCCCGCCCGCTCGGTCGGGTCCGCGAGGTCCCGTCGTCCGCCGCGCGCCGGACGGGACCTCGCGGACCCGACCGAGCCCCGGACTCCGTCTGGGGGTACCCCCACCGCGCCGCCGCACAGTCAAGGCCGCATTCCGGGACACTTCGTCCTATATGTCGTGTGCCCGGGGAAAGGACGCGACGCCATGTCGGACACCGCCTCGACCCGTGCCACCCGCAACACCCCTGATCGCCGCCCGCTCGTCGCCGCCCCCGATCTGCTGTCCTCGCTGGTCCCCCTGCTCGCCGACTGGGTGCCACGCCAGCGCTGGTTCGCCGGGAAGGGGCGGCTGGTCACCGGCTTCACCCTGCTCTCGGCGACCGAGCTGCTGCCGTGCACCGGCGACGGCACCGCACCGGGCCTGCTGCAACTGCTCGTCCGCGCCCAGCAGAGCGCACCCCCGAGCCGTACCCCGGCCGGCGGCGACCGCTACCAGCTGCTGCTGGGAGTGCACCCCGCGCCGCCGCCCCAGCTGGCGCCCGCCGTGATCGGGCGCCCCGGCGGCGGACCGCTGCGCGGCCGCACCGTCTATGACGCGCTGCTCGACAGCCGGCTCTGCGGGCTGCTGCTGGAGCGGCTGCGGGTCCCGGGCCGGCTCGGCGCGCTGCGCTTCTGCCGGGAGCCCGATGCCGTCATCCCCTCCGGGCTGCCGGGCCGGCCGATCGCCGTCGAGCAGTCCAACTCCTCGATCGTCTACGGCGATTCCTTCATCCTGAAGGTCTTCCGGCGGATCGAGCCGGGCATCAACCCGGATCTGGAGCTGCCGCGGGCCCTCGCGGACGCCAAGTGCGCACGGGTGCCCGCGCCCGCGGCGTGGTTCGAGTCGGCGGCCCCCGACGAGGGCGGCGAGCCGACCACGCTGGGTGTGCTCCAGCCCTTCCTGCCGGGCTCGGCGGACGGCTGGCAGCTGGCGCTGAACGCGCTGGCCGTACGCGCCGACTTCACCGGCTCGGCGCGGGCGCTCGGCCATGCCACCGCCGAGGTGCACACCGCGCTCGCCGAGACGCTGCCGACCACCGAACTGCGCCGCCCGCAGCTGGAGGTGATCGCCGCCCAGATGACCGAGCGGCTGACGGCCACCGCCCGCGCCGTGCCCGTGCTCCAGCCCTACCGGGCCCGGCTGCGTACCGCCTTCGACGCGCTGGCCGCGATCGGCCACGACGGCCGCAGCTGGGCCGCCCAGCGCATCCACGGCGATCTGCACCTGGGCCAGACGCTGCGCTCCGCCGACGAGGGCCGCTGGTCGCTGATCGACTTCGAGGGCGAACCGGCCCGCCCGCTCGCCGAGCGGCGCCGGCCGCAGCCCGCGGTGCGTGATGTCGCGGCGATGCTGCGCTCGTTCGACTATGCCGCGCGCAGCGGACCGGCGGGCGGCGACCCCTGGTCGCTGGAGTGGGCGCGGCGCACCCGGGACGCTTTCTGCCTCGGATATGCCGAGGCCGGCGGGCTCGATCCGCGCTCCGCACCCGAACTGATGCGCGCCTATGAGACCGACAAGGCCGTCTACGAAGTGCTCTACGAGGCCCGGCACCGGCCCGACTGGCTGGCCGTCCCGATGGCCGCCGTCCGGCGCCTGGCGGCGGGCGGGGAGCGGGCCGTGGGGATGGACGGGACCGGCCCGTCCCGGGCCGCCGGGCCCGACGGCCGGGGGTGAGAGGCCGCACCCGAACCGCCGGACCCCCGCCCGTCCGCCCCCGAGACCCGACCGCTGCCCCACCCCGAGGAGGCCCTCTCGTGACCGCCCGCCCGTACCCCGCCACCCACTCAGCCGGATTCCCCTCCGGCTCTCCGTCACCAGCCACCGGCGCCGCGACGACCGGCGGGAACACCGCCGGTCCCACCTTCGCGGCCCGGCCGTCCGGCGTCCGGGGCCCGGCCGCGGCGCCCCACCGGACCGGCGGGGCCGCGGGCCCGCCACGGACGGAGCGGCCGCAGGGCAGCCACGGGGTGCGGGCCGCCGCACCGCTGTCCGATGAGGACCGCGGCCGGCTGCTGGGCGGTGCGCATCACGATCCGCACGGGCTGCTCGGCGCCCATCCCGTACGCGGCGGGCTGCTGCTGCGGGTCCTGCGGCCGTATGCGAAGGGCGTCACCGTCCTGGCGAAGGGGCTGCGGGCCGATCTGCCGTCCGAGGGGGACGGGCTGTTCGCCGGGGTGCTACCGCTGCGCACCGTCCCGGACTACGAGCTGCTGGTCGACTACGGCGACCACACCGTGACCGTGCAGGACCCCTATCGCTTTCTGCCCGCGCTCGGCGAGCTGGATCTGCATCTGTTCGGTGAGGGCCGGCACGAGCAGCTGTGGCAGGCGCTCGGCGCGCGGATCATGGCGCACCAGGGCGTGACCGGCACCCGCTGCACGGTCTGGGCCCCCAACGCCCAGGGCGTCCGGGTCGTCGGCGACTTCAACTACTGGGACGGCACCGGCTTCCCGATGCGCTCGCTGGGCTCGTCCGGTGTCTGGGAGCTCTTCCTCCCGGGCCTCGGCGAGGGCGAGCTGTACAAGTTCGAGATCACCCGGCCGGACGGCTCCAGGACGGTGCGGGCCGACCCGATGGCCCGCCGGACCGAGTGTCCGCCGGCCACCGCCTCGATCGTGGAGGCCTCGCACTACCACTGGAACGACGCCGACTGGATGGCCCGGCGCGGCAGGCGCCCGGTGCACGAGGCCCCGTTCTCCGTCTACGAGGTGCATCTCCCCTCCTGGCGCCCCGGCCTGACCTATCGTCAGTTGGCCGGGCAGCTCCCCGGCTACGTCAAGGACCTGGGCTTCACCCACGTCGAGTTCATGCCGGTCTCCGAGCATCCCTTCGGTGGCTCCTGGGGCTATCAGGTGACCGGTTTCTACGCGCCCACCGCGAGGATGGGCACCCCGGACGACTTCCGGTTCCTGATCGACGCGCTGCACCGGGCCGGCATCGGGGTGCTGATGGACTGGGTGCCGGCGCACTTCCCGCGCGATGACTGGGCGCTGGCGGAGTTCGACGGCCGCCCGCTCTACGAGCCGCAGGATCCGGCCCGGGCCGCGCACCCGGACTGGGGCACCCTGGAGTTCGACTACGGCCGTACCGAGGTCCGTAACTTCCTGGTCGCCAACGCCGTCTACTGGTGCGAGGAGTTCCATATCGACGGCCTCCGGGTGGACGCCGTCGCCTCGATGCTCTACCTCGACTACTCCCGCGAGGACGGCGGCTGGACACCGAACGTGCACGGCGGCCGGGAGAACCTCGATGCGGTCGCCTTCCTCCAGGAGATGAACGCGACGGTCTACCGCCGCTGCCCCGGCGTCGTCACCATCGCCGAGGAGTCCACGGCCTGGGACGGCGTCACCCGCGCCACGCATCATGCCGGGCCCGGCGGCTTCGGCGGGCTGGGCTTCGGCCTGAAGTGGAACATGGGCTGGATGCATGACTCCCTCGGCTATGTCTCCAAGGATCCGGTGCACCGGAAGTACCACCACGGCGAGATGACCTTCTCCATGATCTACGCCTACTCCGAGAACTATGTGCTGCCGATCTCCCATGACGAGGTGGTGCACGGCAAGCGCGCGCTGGTGTCGAAGATGCCCGGTGACTGGTGGCAGCAGCGCGCCGGCCACCGGGCCTATCTCGGCTTCATGTGGGCCCACCCCGGTAAGCAACTCCTCTTCATGGGGCAGGAGTTCGCTCAGGGCGCGGAGTGGGCGGAGAGTCATGGACCGGACTGGTGGCTGCTCGATTCCTCGTACGAGGCGGAGCCGGACCACCGGGGCGTCCGCGATCTCGTGCGCGAGCTGAACCGTCATTACGCCGCCACGCCCGCGCTGTGGGAGCGCGACACCGACCCGGCCGGCTTCTCCTGGATCGACGGCGAGGCGAGCGAGGACAATGTCTTCCCCTTCCTGCGCTTCGCCGCCGACAACTCCCCGCTGATCTCGGTCACCAACTTCTCCCCCGTCGTCCGCCGGACCTACCGGCTCGGTGTCCCCGACCGTCTCCCCGCCTGGCGCGAGGTCCTCAACACCGATGACCCGCGCTACGGCGGCAGCGGCGTCGGCAACCCCGGCGTCCTCACGGCCGAACCGACCCCCTGGAACGGCCGCGCCGCCTCCCTCGCCCTGGTGCTTCCCCCACTGGCCACCCTCTGGCTGAGGCCGTCCTGATCCCTCACGGCTGATGGTTGTCGGACCCTGCTTGTGCTGCTTCTACTCCCCCGCCGAACAGATCCGTCCCCCACGTCGCTATGGCCCGTTCCTCCTTGTTCGTCCCCCCGCGCGGCCGGCGCCGGCCGACCGCGTTTCCCTGTCACTTGCATGGTGTCAGGGGGCACTGACAATCCCTCCGCGAGGAGTAAAGGTGCAGGTCGGAGCGGTAGTCGAGAGTCATGGCGAGAGCGCGGGCGGCAGGCGCGCCGAAGGGGCGGGTGCCGTGTGTCCTTGGGTTCTAGGAGTCGTTGCAACACCCCAGTTCAGGGGATGCAATGGACTTCGAGGTCCGTAAGGACCGGGCGCCACAGGGCCCTCGGAAGCTGACCCGGGAGCGGGAGGCATACTCCCGGCTCATGCAGCAGGGCTTCAGCAACCGAGAGGCGTGCCGGATCGTCGGGATCGATGAGCGGACCGGCCAGAAGTGGCGTAATGGGCGCAGACCCACCGGGTCGCAGAGGAAGGCTCTGCTGCCGCTTCGCGCGGCAGCAGAGCCTTCCGGTCCGTCGCGGTACCTGCGCGAGGCTGATCGCATCCACATCGCCGACCGGCTGCGGGAGAAGGCGGCCCTGCGGACGATCGCTGCCGAGCTGGGCCGCAGCCCGTCCACATCAGCCGGGAGATCAAGCGCAACTGCCACCCCGGCAGCGGGGCTTACCGCCCGCATGCAGCTCAGGCCCGCGCGGACGCCCGCCGACCGCGCCCCAAGCCCGGCAAGATCGGCCAGAACTCCGAGCTGCGGGACTTCATCCAGGACCACCTCGGCCGAAAGTGGAGTCCGGAGCAGATCTGCCAGGCTCTACGGAACCAGTTTCCCCAGCGGC
Source organism: Streptomyces sp. bgisy130 (assembly GCF_057708345.1). Classification (NCBI taxonomy): domain Bacteria; kingdom Bacillati; phylum Actinomycetota; class Actinomycetes; order Kitasatosporales; family Streptomycetaceae; genus Streptomyces; species Streptomyces sp. bgisy130. The sequence continues at coordinate 51,086 of NZ_JBYISA010000012.1, read as the reverse complement.
CGGAGATGCACGTGGTCCACGAGACGGTCTACCAGGCCCTCTACGTCCAGGGCCGCGGTGAGCTTCGCCGTGAGCTGACCAAAGCCCTCCGCCAGGGACGCGCCTGGCGCAAACCAGAACACCAACGGCCTGCTGCGGCAGTACTTCCCCAAAGGCACCGATCTCAGGGCCCACGCCCCAGAGCACCTGGCCGCCGTCGCCGCCGAACTCAACAGCCGGCCACGCAAAACGCTCGACTGGGAAACCCCAGCCGAGCGCCTGCATAAACTGCTCGCGGCCTGATCAAACCGACCACGTGTTGCGACGACCGCTAGAAACCGCCGTCCGGCACCCGCCCCTTCTCCCCTCTTTGAGGCCCGGGGTCAGACCTTGGCGGACGCCTTCTCCGCGCCGCCGTCCCGCGGCGCGACGACCGCCGCGCCGGCCGGCTGCGCGGGCGCGTCGTCGACCAGCGTCTTCTCGTCGAACGGCACCTGTCCGGCGAGCACTTCGGTCACCCGGCCCTTGTCGATCTCCTTGGTCCAGGTGCCGATCAGCACGGTGGCGACCGCGTTGCCGGCGAAGTTGGTCAGGGCGCGTGCCTCGCTCATGAAGCGGTCGATGCCGACGATCAGGCCGACGCCGTCGACCAGTTCGGGGCGGTGCGACTGGAGACCGCCGGCCAGCGTCGCCAGTCCGGCGCCGGTGACCCCGGCCGCTCCCTTCGACGCGATGACCATGAACACCAGCAGCGAGATCTGCTGGCCGAGCGGGAGCGGCTTGCCCATCGCCTCGGCCACGAACAGCGAGGACATCGTCAGGTAGATGGCGGTGCCGTCGAGGTTGAAGCTGTAGCCGGTGGGGACGGTGATGCCGACCACCGGCTTGCTGACGCCCAGGTGCTCCATCTTCGCGATCAGCCGGGGCAGCGCCGACTCCGAGGAGGAGGTGGACAGGATCAGCAGGAATTCCCGGCCGAGGTACTTCAGCAGCCGGAAGATGTTGATGCCGGCGACCAGCCGGAGCAGCGTGCCGAGCACCACGATCACGAACAGCAGACAGGTGAGGTAGAAGCCGACCATGATGACGGCGAGGGACTTCAGCGCGTCCAGGCCGGTCTCGCCGACCACCGCCGCGATGGCGCCGAAGGCACCCACCGGCGCCGCCCACATGATCATGGCCAGGACCCGGAAGACCAGCTTCTGGAGGTGCCCGACACCGCGCAGCACCGGCTCGCCCGCCGAGCCCAGCGACTGGAGGCCGAAGCCGACCAGCAGCGCCACCAGCAGCGTCTGGAGCACCTCGCCCTGGGTGAAGGCGGAGACCAGCGTGGTGGGGATCATGCCGAGCAGGAACTCGGGCAGCGACTCGCCGCCGCCCTCGGTCTGGGCGTGCCCGGCGTGCTTGACGGTCTCGGTCAGATGGAGGCCGGAGCCGGGGTCCAGCAGATTGCCGACGACCAGGCCGATGGCGAGCGCGACGGTGGACATCACCATGAAGTAGCCGAGGGCCAGGCCGCCGACCGCGCCGACCTTGGCGGCCTTCCGCACCGAGCCGACCCCCAGCACGATGGTGCAGAAGATGACGGGCGAGATCATCATCTTGATCAGGTTCACGAAGCCGGTGCCGAGCGGCTTGAGCTGGACGGCGACACCGGGCGCGGCGAAGCCCACGACGATGCCGAGCAGCACCGCCCCGATCACGGCGATGTAGAGGAAATGGGTCCGGTCCCGCTTCACGGGCCCGGTCTCCTCGGTGGTGCCCCCACGCGGCGGGGTCTGTGCAGCCACGGCTGCCTCCTCGGTCTACGGCTCTGCTGATCTGCGGCTCTGTCACACCACAAGTTCCGGTGACTATGCACGGCGCTGTGGCGCCCGTCACCCTTACGTACATTTCGTTCACGTAAAAGTGACCGTGCAGACGGTTCCGCGGTCACCGTGCAGACTGTTCTGCATGCGACTCCCCCGACCCCGCCCTTCCCGACGGCTGCGCGGCCCGCGCAGCCTCGCCGGGCAGCTGTTCGCCATGCAGGTGGTGCTGGTGGCGGTGGTCGTCATGGGCTGCGCGCTCTTCGCGTACGTCAGCGCCGGGCGGCAGGCGGAGGAGACCGCGCGGCGGCAGGCGACCGCGGCGGCCACCGCCGTCGCCGACTCCCCGGCGGTCGTGGCGGCGGCCCGTACCAAGGACCCGACGGCCACGCTCCAGCCGTACAGCGAACGGCTGCGGCGGGACGCCGGGGTGGACTTCGTGGTGGTCATGTCGCCGCAGGGGATCCGCTGGACGCACCCCGAGCCGTCCGCGATCGGCAAGAAGTACTTCGGGCACATCGGCCCGGCGCTGCGCGGCGAGATCTTCCCCGAGACGCACCTGGGGGTGCTCGGGCCGTCCGTACGGGTCGTCGCACCGGTCCGGGACCCGCAGCGCGGCGGCCGGATCACGGCGCTGGTCAGTTCCGGGATCACCATCGAGACGATCAGCGCGCAGCTGCGCGACCAGGTGCTGGCGCTGGTGGGCGTGGCCGCCGCGGCGCTGGCGCTCGGCGGCCTGGGGACGTATGTGATCAACGCCCGGCTGCGGCGGCACACCCACGGGATGAACGCCGGGGAGCTCAGCCGGATGCACGACTACCACCAGGCCGCGCTGCACGCCGTACGCGAGGGGCTGCTGATGCTCGACGGGCAGCGCAGGGTCGCCCTGATCAACGACGGCGGGCGGGAGCTGCTGGGGCTGTCCGAGGACGCGGTGGGCCGCCGGGTCACCGAGCTGGGGCTGCCGGAGCCGCTGACCGAGGCGCTGCTGGAGCCCGGCCCACGGGTCGACGAGCTTCAGCTGACCCGTGAGCGGGTGCTGGTCGTCAACTCCTCGCCGGTCTCCGGCGGGGAACGGCGGGGCAGTGTCGTGACCCTGCGCGATCACACCGAACTCCAGGCGCTCTCCGGGGAGTTGGACTCGGTACGCGGGTTCACCGAGGCGCTGCGCTCGCAGGCCCATGAGGCCGCCAACCGGCTGCACGCCGTGGTCTCGCTGATCGAACTGGGGCGGGCCGAGGAGGCCGTGGAGTTCGCCACCGCGGAGCTGGAACTGGCGCAGGCGCTGACCGATCAGGTCGTCGGCGCGGTCGCCGAGCCGGTGCTCGCGGCGCTGCTGCTCGGCAAGGCGGCCCAGGCCAACGAGCGCGGGGTGGAACTGACGCTGACGCCCGACAGCCGGATCGACGACGGGCTGCTGCCGCCCGGTCTGCCGGCCCGCGATCTGGTCACCGTGCTGGGCAACCTCCTGGACAACGCCATCGACGCCGCCGCGCCGACCCAGGAGCACACCGCCACCGAGCCGCCCCGGGTGCGGGTCACCGCACGGGCGGCCGGGGGCGAGCTGCTGCTGCGGGTGGCGGACACCGGGCCGGGGGTGGCCGCGGAGGCCGCCGAGGAGATCTTCCGCCGGGGCTGGAGCACCAAGACGGGTCCGGCGACCCCCGCCCGGGGCCGCGGGCTGGGCCTGGCCCTGGTCCAGCAGGCGGTCCGGCGCAACGGCGGCACCGTCACGCTGGACCGGGCGGCGGAGGGCGGCGCGCGGTTCACCGTACGGCTGCCGCTGCGGGCGGGGGCCGCGAGATGAGCGGGCAGCCGCCCTGCGCGGACCGCCCGGCGGCGAGAGGATGGATGCGGTGACCCCCTCCGACATCCGGGTCCTCGTCGTCGAGGACGATCCGGTCGCGGCCGACGCCCATGCCCTGTACGTCGGGCGGGTGCCGGGCTTCACCGTCTCCGGCACCGTGCACTCCGGCGCCGACGCCCGCCGCCACCTCGAACAGCACGCCGTCGATCTGCTGCTGCTCGACCTCAACCTGCCCGACGGCCACGGGCTCCAGCTGGTGCGGACGCTGCGCGCGGCCGGGCACACCGCCGACATCATCGCGGTCACCTCCGCCCGGGATCTGACGATGGTGCGCGAGGGCGTCTCGCTGGGCGTGGTGCAGTACGTCCTCAAGCCGTTCACCTTCGCCACCCTGCGCGACCGGCTCACCCGCTATGCGGAGTTCCGGGCCGCCACCGGCGAGGCCAGCGGGCAGGACGAGGTGGACCGGGCGATCGGCGCGCTGCGCGCACCGCGTCCGGCCGCGCTGCCCAAGGGGCTGACGGCGGCCACCCTCCAGGCGGTGACCACGGTGCTGCGGGCCGCCGGAAGCGGGCTGACGGCGACCGAGGCGGCCGCCGACGTGGGCATCTCGCGGATCACCGCCCGCCGTTATCTCGAACATCTCGTGGAGAGCGGCCGGGCCGCCCGCGCCCCGCAGTACGGCCAGGTGGGCCGCCCCGAATTGCGCTATCGCTGGTCGGGCCATTGACCCACTGTGACCGGTGACTTACTTTCAGCGGGCAGGACACCGTGGTTAGTTGGAGGTCGTGCCGTGCGCCCCACCGCCCCGCTGAGGTTTCTCGCCGCCACCGTCGTGGCCGCCGGCACGCTCACCGCCTGCGGCGGCGGGTCCGGCAGCGACACCGACACCGTCAAGGTCGCCTTCATCAAGGACACCAACAGCAAGGTCACCGTCCGGGATGACTATGTCCGGCTGGTGGCACGGCAGTTCGAGAAGGACCACCCCGGCAAGAAGGTCCGGCTGATCCCGATCCAGGCGTCCGAGAACGACTACTACACCAAGATCCAGCAGATGATGCGCTCCCCGCGGACCGCACCGGATGTGGTCTACGAGGACACCTTCCTGGTCAACTCCGATATCACCGCGGGGCTGTTACGGCCGCTGGACAGCCATCTGCGCACCTGGGACGACTGGCGGCAGTTCGAGCCGGCCGCGAAGGCCGCGGCCAGGGGGCAGGACGGCCGGACCTACGGCGTTCCGGACGGTACGGACACCCGCGGGCTGTGGTTCAACAAGAAGATCTTCAAGAAGGCCGGACTGCCCGCCGACTGGCGGCCCCGGACCTGGGACGAGGTGCTGGACGCGGCCCGGACGATCAAGCGCAGGGTCCCCGGCGTCATCCCGCTGAACGTCTTCACCGGCAAGGGCGCCGGCGAGGCCGCCGTGATGCAGGGCTTCGAGATGCTGCTCTACGGCACCGGCGAGCACCAGCTCTACGACCCGGGCGCGAAGAAGTGGGTGACCGGCACCCGGGGCTTCCGGGACAGCCTGACCTTCCTCGACACGGTCTACAAGGAGCACCTCGGGCCCGAGGTCTCCGATGCGCTCAGCCCCAACATCCAGACCAATGTGGCCGCCGAGCTGCTGCCCGAGGAGAAGCTCGCGATCGATCTCGACGGCTCCTGGCTGGGCCAGCAGTGGCAGAAGACGGGCGGCGGCAACCCCTGGCCCGAGTGGTCCAGCACGCTCGGGCAGACCCCGTTCCCCACCCAGCACGGCGCGCCGCCCGGCAAGGTCAGCCTGGCCGGCGGCTGGACGTGGTCGGTGCCGCGGAAGGCCCAGCAGCCCGCTCTGGCCTGGAAGTTGATCGAGACCTTCCAGTCGAGGCCGAACGCCCTGGAGTGGTGCGTCCGCGGCGCCCAGATCGCGGTGCGCAAGGACGTCGCGGCCGATCCCCGCTACCGGACGTCGGCGCCCGGCATCGGCTTCTTCACCGGTCTGGTCGGGGTCAGCCGGTACCGGCCCGCGCTGCCCGAGTACCCCAGGGTGGCCGCGGCGATCGGCGAGGCGATGGAGGCGGTCACCGCCGATGACGCCTCGCCGGACAAGGCGGCCGCGGACTATGACACCACGCTGAAGTCCCTGGTCGGCGGCCGCACCGTCGCCAAGCCGTGACCGGCGCCGTCGCCCGGGCCGCGGCCCGCGCCCGGCGGCCCGGTGCCCCGCCGGCCGGCGGCCCGCGGACCCGGCTGCTGCGCTGGTCCCCGCTCGTCCCGGCCACCGTCCTGCTGCTGCTCTTCCTCGTCGGCCCGATCGGCTACTGCGTCCTCATCGCCTTCACCGACACCCAGCTGACCGGCCAGGAGTCGGCGTCCTTCGTCGGACTGGCCAACTTCCGCCGGGCCGTGGGCGATCCGGCCTTCCGCAACGCCGTCGCGCTGACCCTGGTGTTCACCGTGCTCTCCTCGCTCGTCGGGCAGAACACCCTGGGGCTGGCACTGGCCGGTCTGATGCGCCGCGCCTCACGGCCCGTACGGGCCCTGACCGGCGCGATGGTGATCACCGCCTGGGTGCTCCCGGAGATCGTCGCGGGCTTTTTGCTCTACACCTTCTTCGAGCGCCGCGGCACCCTCAACGCCCTGCTGGACTGGCTCCACCTACCCGCCCAGAACTGGCTGTTCACGCTGCCCATCGTGGCCGTGTCGTTCGCCAACGTCTGGCGCGGTACGGCCTTCTCGATGCTGATCTACTCCGCGGCGCTGGCCGGGATCCCCCAGGAGGTCAGCGAGTCCGCAGAGGTCGACGGGGCCGACGGGCTGCGGCGGCTGTGGCACATCACGCTCCCGATGATCCGCCGCTCCATCGGCACCAATCTGATGCTCAACACCCTTCAGACGCTCTCCGTCTTCGGGCTGACCTGGGCGATGACCCGGGGCGGTCCGGGCAACCGCAGCCAGACGCTGCCGGTGTTCATGTACGACCAGGCGTTCCTGAAGTCCCTGATCGGCTACGGCACCGCGGTGGCACTGCTGTTGCTGCTGGTGGGGGCGCTGTTCTCGGTCGTCTATCTGCGGCTGCTGCGCGAGGAGGTCTGATTGTGCCGCTCCCCCGCCGTCACCTCCCCCGGGCTCTCCGGCATGCTCCGGGCAGGGGGCGCCGCCACCGGCTGGCCGCCGACGCCGGGCTGCTGGCCGTCGCGGTGGCGTTCGCGGTGCCGCTGGTCTGGCTGGTGCCGGCGTCGCTGGACGCGGAGGCGACGCTGCGGGTGCGGCTGCCCGCGGCCCCGACGCTGCACAACTTCTCGGCGGTGCTGACCGACGAGATCACCTTCACCCCGATGCTCAACAGCCTGCTGATCTGCGGCGGCGCGACTCTGCTGACGGTGGTCTGCGCGGCGCTTGCCGCCTATCCGCTGTCCCGCTTCCGCTCCCGTCTCGCCCGCCCGTACCTGCTCACCGTCCTGTTCTCCACCTGTCTGCCGGTCACCGCGGTGATGGTCCCGGTCTACGGGCTGTTCGTGCAGGTCGATCTGATCGACACCCGGTACGGCACCGCGCTGTTCCTGGCCGCCGCCCAACTCCCGTTCGCCATCTGGCTGATGAAGAACTTCATGGACGGGGTGCCGAAGGTCCTGGAGGAGGCGGCGTGGACGGACGGGGCCTCCTGGCCGCAGACCCTGCTGCGGGTGATCCTGCCGCTGATGGGCCCCGGCGTCGCCGTCGTGGCGATCTACACCTTCATCATGATGTGGGGGAATTTCTTCGTCCCCTTCATGCTGCTGCTCTCCCCCGAGCAACTGCCCGCCTCGGTCAGCATTTTCACGTTCTTCGGCAACTACGGCGCCATTGCCTTCGGCGAACTGGCGGCCTTCTCGATCCTGTACTCGACACCGGTCGTCGTGCTGTACATCCTGATCTCCGGACGGCTCGGCGGCGGCTTCGCGCTCGGCGGTGCCGTGAAGGGCTGAGGCGCCGGTGCACGGGAAGACTCCCGAGGCCGGAACGGGAAACCGGCCGGTTAGGAGCTTCCTACGACTTTCCGGCTTGGGCATCCGCACGATAGGTGCGGCCGGACCCCGTCACTTACCGTGTGCCGGTGAACACGCACGCCGGGGAGACCGACCGTCCCCCTTTCGACGCCGCGGCCGCCCGCCGCCTCCGTGAGGCCCTCGGCATGACCCCCGCGCATGTCGCCTATGGCATAGCGGCCGCCTTCGGTATGCGGATCACGCCCGAAACGGTGGCGTCCTGGGAACGGGCGGAGGACTCCCCCACGGAGGCCGAACTGACCGCGCTGGCCGGTGCCCTGTGGTGCGCACCGGGCGAGCTGCTCGGCGCGCCGGGCACCCTGCGCGAATACCGGCTGGCGCTCGGCCTCGCCCCGGTGGACCTCGCGCTGCGTATCGGCATGGACCCAGGCGCGTACGAGCGGCTGGAGGCCGGCGGGGTCTGGCGCGGCAACGACCGGCAGTCCGCGGCGCTCGCCGAGGTGCTGCGGCTGCCGCTGCCCGCACTGCTCCGCTTCACCGGCCGGGACGGGAAGCTGGCCGAGCTGCTGACCAGCGCCGCCACCACCCGCTGGCAGGCCTATGTCCGGCCGGTCGGCAAGCTCGTGCAGCTGCCGAAACAGCAGCTCCAGGACGTACTGCAGAACCTGCACGACGAGTATCAGACGACCATGGCCGCCACGCTCCACTGGGGCGACGGGGGCAGCCCCGAGGAGTCCGGCCGGGCGGGGCGCGCCTTTCTCGATGACATCGTGGCGGAATTCTGGGCCCGGGCCGGTGGCCGGGAACGCTGAGCGCGGGCGGCAACCCTGACCCTGCCCGTCGGCCGCGGGGCGGACGGGCATCCGTCCAGAGAATGACGCCGGGGCCGGTGATGGCACTTCCGGCCGGTCCGGCTTTCGGTCCCTGCGGGTGAAGACCGCGCTGACCTGCGCTCGAAGAATAGGAACGTCGAAAACTTCCGTTCCTTCTCCAGGAGTCCCCGTGTCCCACGCGGCTGCCATCCCGGGCTTCCCCGGTTCCTCCACCTCCCCCCACGCCGCCGTCGCCGCCCGCGCCACGGACCTGAACAAGGTCTATGGCCAGGGCGAGACCCGTGTGGTCGCGCTGGACTCCGTCTCGGTCGAGTTCGGCAAGGCCCGGTTCACCGCCATCATGGGCCCCTCCGGCTCCGGCAAGTCGACGCTGATGCACTGCATGGCCGGACTGGACACCATCTCGTCCGGCTCGGCCCGGATCGGCGACGTGGAGCTGGGGTCGCTGAACGACAAGCAGCTGACGCGGCTGCGCCGGGACAAGATCGGCTTCATCTTCCAGGCGTTCAATCTGCTGCCGACGCTGTCCGCGCTGGAGAACATCACGCTGCCGATGGACATCGCGGGCCGCAAGCCGGACCGGGAGTGGGTCAGCAGGGTGGTCGAGACGGTCGGCCTGTCCGGGCGCCTGTCCCACCGGCCGGCCCAGCTCTCCGGCGGCCAGCAGCAGCGGGTCGCGGTCGCCCGGGCGCTGGCCGCCCAGCCGGAGATCATCTTCGCGGACGAGCCGACCGGCAACCTCGACTCCCGCTCCGGCGCCGAAGTGCTGGGCTTCCTGCGGGAGTCGGTGCGGGCCATGGGCCAGACGGTGGTGATGGTCACTCATGACCCGGTCGCCGCGGGCTACGCGGACCGGGTGGTCTTCCTCGCGGACGGCCGGATCGTCGAGGAGCTCCACGAGCCGACCGCGGACGCCGTCCTGGACCGGATGCGGCTCTTCGACGCCAAGGGCCGTACGAGCTGACGCCGGACACCACCCGGCACCGCCACCCTCCCTCTCCCGCACCGGACCAGGACTGACACCACCACCATGCTGCGAACTGCCCTGCGCAACGTGCTTGCGCACAAAGCCCGATTGATGATGACCGCGCTCGCGGTCCTGCTCGGCGTCGCCTTCGTCGCCGGCACCCTGATCTTCAGCGACACCGTCGGCGAGGCCCTCAAGAGGGCCTCCACCAAGAACCTCGCGGGGGTGGCCGTCTCCGTCCAGGCCCTCCCCGACCCGGACGCCCCCCTCACCGACAAGGACGGCAAGCGCACCACCGCCCTCGACGGCAAGCTGGCGGACAAGGTCCGCGCGCTGCCCGGCGTGCAGTCTCTACGGCGCAATGTCAACGGGCAGGCGACCCTCGCCGGCCCGGACGGCATGCCGATCGGCAACGACTGGCAGAACATCGGCACCAACTTCCAGCCGGACAAGGACGGTCACGACCCCCGCTACCCGCTGCTGAAGGGCCGCGGACCGGCCGCCGCCAACGAGATCGCGCTGGACGAGGCGACCGCGAAGGCGGCCGGGCACAAGCTGGGCGACACCGTGCGGTTCGCCACCGACGGTCCGGTGCTGACGAAGAAGCTGGTCGGCATCGTCTCCACCGACGACCCGCAGGTGACCGCGGGCGGCAGCCTCGCACTCTTCGACACCGCCACCGCGCAGAAGCTCTACCTGCACCCCGGGCAGTTCGACGAGCTGGTGGTGGCCGCCGAGCCCGGCACCGATCAGCAGGCCCTGACCGCGAAGGTCCTCAAGGTCCTGCCCAAGGAGCGCGCCGCGGCGACCAGCGGTGACGAGCTCGCCGCCGAGCAGGCCCGGCGGGTCGCCGAGCAGAACAAGGCGCTGAGCTCGACCCTGCTGGTGTTCGCCGGGATCGCCCTGTTCGTCGGGGTGTTCATCATCGCCAACACCTTCACCATGCTGATCTCCCAGCGCAGCCGCGAGATCGCGCTGCTGCGCGCGGTCGGTGCCTCGCGCCGGCAGGTCGTCCGCTCGGTGCTGGCCGAGGCGGGGCTGCTGGGCCTGATCTCCTCGGTCGTCGGCTTCGCGCTGGGCGCCGGGATCGCGGTGAGCCTGCGAGCGGTGCTCAACGCCAATGGCGCGGGCTTCCCGGACGGGCCGGTCATCGTCAGCCCGACCGCGGTGCTCTCCTCGCTCGCGGTGGGTGTCGTGGTGACCGTGCTGGCCGCCTGGCTGCCGTCCCGCAAGGCCGCGAAGATCGCCCCGGTCGAGGCGCTCAGCACCGTCGAGGCGCCGCCGGCCCTGCGCAGCCTGGTGATCCGCAATGTGCTCGGCGCGATCATCACCGGCCTCGGTGTCGCGGTCATGTTCTACGTCTCCACGCTGAAGTCCTCCGATGACCTGCCGATCGCGATGGCGGGCTCGATGCTGACACTGACCGGCGTCATCATCCTCGCGCCGCTGCTGTCGCGGCCCCTGGTCTCACTGGCGGGCGTGGTGACCACCCGGCTCTTCGGCATCGGCGGCAAGCTGGCCAAGCAGAACGCGCTGCGCAACCCGCGCCGTACGGCGGCGACCGCTTCGGCGCTGATGATCGGCCTCACCCTGATCACCGGCATGACGGTCGTCGGGAACTCGGCACAGGAGGCCATGGACAAGATGACGGCCAACGGGCTGAAGGCCGACTACAAGGTCCAGAACACCAACTTCACCGACCTGGACGCCGGACCGTCGAAGAAGGTGGCGGACCTCCCGGGCGTCGAGGCGATGGCCCCGCTGCGCAGCGTCGGCTTCCAGGCCGATGGGCGCTATACGGACCTCACCGGCACCGACCTCGCGGCGGTCGGCAAGGTCCTCCAGCTGGACTTCACGAGCGGTGCGCCGGCCCGCGGAGCCGACGAGATCGCGATCTCCCGGACCGCGGCCAAGGAGAGGGGCTGGCACACCGGCCAGACGGTGGACGCGAGGTTCGACGACAAGAAGACGGCGAAGCTGAAGATCACCGGTATCTACGAGGACAACCAGGAGCTCACCAGTGCTTTCGGCTCCACCTCTCTGGTGGACCCGCACATGACGCAGGTGAAGAACGACAAGCTGCTGGTGAAGGCCCGGGGCGGGGCGAGCGAGGAGCTGGAGAAGCAGATCCGGCACACCCTCGGCGAGAGCCCGCTGCTGAAGGTCCAGGACCACGCCGACCTGCGCAAGGAGAACGCCGGAAAGATCGAGACCCTGCTCTACATCGTGTACGGGCTGCTGGGCATGGCCGTCATCATCGCGGTGGTCGGCGTCGTCAACACCCTTGCGATGTCGGTCTTCGAGCGGACCCGCGAGATCGGGATGCTGCGGGCGATCGGACTGGCCCGCGCCGGTATCAAGGAGATGGTCCGGCTGGAGTCGGTGGTCATCTCGCTGTTCGGCGCGGTGCTGGGGATCGGCGTGGGCGTCTTCCTCTCCTGGGCCGCCGGCAACCTGGTCAGCCAGGGGCTCCCGACGTACGAACTGCTGCTGCCCTGGGGCCGGCTGGCGCTGTTCCTGCTGATCGCGCTGGTCGTGGGCGTGCTGGCCGCGCTGTGGCCGGCCCGCCGGGCGGCCCGGCTGAACATGCTGGAAGCCATCGGCGCACAGTGACCGCTTGACCGCCACCCCCCACAAAAGCGGCGCGCCTGCCCTCAACCGAGGTCAGGCGCGCCGCCGTTGGTATGTCCGGCGAGCAGCGGGGCTCAGAAGACCGACTCGGCCTCGTCCATCCGCCACTCGGGCACCCTCTTGAGCTCGGTGACCGCCTCGTGCAGCGGCACCATCGTGATGTCGGTGCCGCGCAGCGCGGTCATCTTGCCGAAGTCGCCGCGGTGGGCGGCCTCGACGGCGTGCCAGCCGAAGCGGGTGGCGAGTACCCGGTCGTACGCGGTGGGGGTACCGCCGCGCTGCACATGGCCGAGAATGACCGGCCGGGCTTCCTTGCCGAGGCGCTTCTCCAGTTCGGTGGCCAGGTGGTTGCCGATACCGGAGAACCGCTCGTGCCCGAACTGGTCGATCGCGCCCTTCTTGTAGTCCATGGTCTCCTCGGCGGGGTGCGCCCCCTCCGCGACACAGACGACCGCGAACTTCTTGCCCCGGGCGAACCGCTCCTCGACCATCGTGACCAGGTCGTCGACGTCGAAGGGGCGCTCGGGCAGACAGATGCCGTGGGCGCCGCCGGCCATCCCGGACTCCAGCGCGATCCAGCCCGCGTGCCGTCCCATCACCTCGACGACCATGACCCGCTGGTGCGACTCCGCGGTGGTCTTGAGGCGGTCGATGGCCTCCGTCGCGACGCCGACGGCGGTGTCGAAGCCGAAGGTGCGGTCGGTGGAGGAGATGTCGTTGTCGATGGTCTTGGGGACACCGACGACCGGCATGCCGGCGTCCGCCAGCATCCGCGCGGCCGTGAGGGTGCCCTCGCCGCCGATCGGGATCAGGACATCGATGCCGTAGTCCTTGGACATGTCCTTGGACTTCTCACAGGCCTCACGGAGCCGGTTGCGCTCCAGCCGGGACGAGCCGAGGATGGTGCCACCGCGGGCCAGGATGCCGCTGACCGCCTCCAGGTCGAGCTTGCGGTAGCGGCCTTCGAGCAGCCCCTTGAAGCCGTCCTCAAAACCTATGACCTCGTCACCGTGTCCGGTGAGGGCACGGTGGACAACAGATCGGATCACAGCGTTCAGACCAGGGCAGTCGCCGCCTGCGGTGAGGACTCCGATACGCATCGTGCTGTGTCTCCTGTGCTCGCTGTTGGTTCGTGTGAGCCGGTCCGATTGTTTCACGGGCAGCCCGGCCCTCCCCGCACACAGACCTCACCCCTACTGTCCCCGCACCGGCTCCACAAGGGAAACTGGGAGAGCGGCTTATCCACTGCCGCAGGTATTGTCAAGAGGGGCAAGCCCACAATAACGGCTGATTTTGACCTTGCTACCAACGGAATGGATCGGAGAGCACGCGTGACGCGCAGCGTGTACGTGACCGGGATCGACCGCGGCGACGGCCGCCAGGTCATCGAGCTGGGAGTCATGGAGCTCCTCACCCGCCATGTCGACCGGGTCGGAGTCTTCCGCCCGCTGATGCACAACGACGGACCCGACCGGCTCTTCGATCTGCTGCGGGCCCGCTACCGGCTCACCCAGGCCGCCGAAACGGTATACGGCCTCACCTACGACGAGGCCGCCACCCTCCAGGCCGAGCGTGGCACCGACGAGCTGGTTTCCCGGCTCGTCGACCGCTTTCACGCCGTGGCCAGGGACTATGAGTACGTCCTGGTCCTCGGCTCGGACTACGCGGACACCAGCCTGCCGGCCGAGCTGGCCCTCAACGCCCGGCTCGCCAATGAATTCGGCGCCGCGGTGCTCGCCGTCGTCGGCGGCCAGGGCCAGGAGGCGGAGTCCGTCCGCGCCGAGGCCCGCAACGCCTATCAGGCGTACCACTCGCTGGGCTGCGATGTCGTCGCCATGGTCGTCAACCGGGTGGACCCGGCGCACCGCGAGGCCGTCGTCGACCGGCTCTCCGCCCGGCTCCCGGTGCCGTGCTACGCGCTCCCCGAGGACGGCTCGCTCTCCGCGCCGACCGTCGGCCAGATCGTGCACACCCTCGGCGCCGAGGTGCTGCTCGGCGACGACTCGGGGCTGGCCCGGGACGCCCGGGACTTCGTCTTCGGCGGCGCCATGCTGCCGACCTTCCTCAAGGCGCTCACCCCCGGCTGTCTGGTGGTCACCCCCGGGGACCGGGCCGACCTGGTCATCGGCTCGCTCGCCGCGCACAGCGCCGGTGCCCCGCCGATCGCGGGCGTGCTGCTCACCCTCGACGAGCGGCCCGGCCCGGACATCATGGCGCTGGCCGGCCGGCTCGCGCCCGGCACCCCGGTCGTCTCCGTACCGGGCGGCTCCTTCCCCACCGCGGGCGAACTGTTCGCGATCGAGGGCAAGCTCAACGCCGCCTCCCCGCGCAAGGCGGAGACCGCGCTCGGCCTCTTCGAGCGGCATGTGGACACCGTGGAGCTGACGAACCGGATCTCCGTCGCCCGCTCCGGCCGGGTCACCCCGATGATGTTCGAGCACGAGCTGATCGAGCGCTCCCGGTCCGGCCGCCGCCGGGTCGTCCTCCCCGAGGGCGGCGAGGAGCGGGTGCTGCGCGCCGCCGATGTGCTGCTGCGCCGCGATGTCTGCGATCTGACGCTGCTGGGCGAGGAGGAGGCGATCCGCAAGCGCGCCGCCGACCTGGCCATCGACCTGGCCGGCGCCCAGATCATCGACCCGCAGACCTCCGAGCTGCGCGAGCGGTTCGCCGAGCGCTACGCCCAGCTGCGCGCCCACAAGGGCGTCAGCGTCGAGCTGGCCTACGACGTGGTCGCGGACGTCTCCTACTTCGGCACGCTGATGGTCCAGGAAGGGCTGGCGGACGGCATGGTCTCCGGCGCGGTGCACTCCACCGCCGCCACCATCCGGCCCGCCTTCGAGATCATCAAGACCCGGCCGAACGCCCAGATCGTCTCGTCGGTCTTCTTCATGTGCCTGGCCGACCGGGTGCTGGTCTACGGCGACTGCGCGGTCAACCCGGACCCGGACGCCGAGCAGCTGGCGGACATCGCCATCCAGTCGGCCACCACCGCCGCCCAGTTCGGTGTCGAGCCGCGGATCGCGATGCTGTCGTACTCCACCGGTACCTCCGGCTCCGGCGCGGACGTCGACAAGGTCCGCAAGGCCACCGAGATCGTCCGCGAGCTGCGGCCCGATCTGCTGGTCGAGGGCCCGATCCAGTACGACGCGGCGGTGGACTCGGCGGTCGCGCAGACCAAGCTCCCGGAGTCCGATGTCGCGGGCAAGGCCACCGTGCTGATCTTCCCGGACCTGAACACCGGCAACAACACCTACAAGGCCGTGCAGCGCTCGGCCGGTGCGGTCGCCGTCGGCCCGGTCCTCCAGGGGCTGCGCAAACCGGTCAACGACCTCTCGCGCGGCGCCCTGGTGCAGGACATCGTCAACACCGTGGCCATCACCGCCATCCAGGCCCAGGGCGCCCAGCCCGGCGCCGCCCACACCGGCTGACCCCGGGCCCCACCCGTCTCCCCTCCCACGGAAAGCGCTACATGACTGCCACCGCCACCCGCGTCCTCGTCCTCAACTCCGGCTCCTCTTCGGTGAAGTACCAGCTGCTCGACATGGCCCCGGACGCCGGCGGCGGCCCCGCCGCGGGCACCCGTCTCGCCGTCGGACTGGTCGAGCGGATCGGCGAGGAGACCTCGCGCCTGGCCCACACCCCGCTGGCGACCGGGGGTGACAAGCGGGAGACCGAGGGCCCGATAGCCGACCACGAGGCCGCGCTGAAGGCCGTCGCCGCGGAGCTGTCCGCCGACGGTCTCGGTCTCGACTCCCCGCAGCTGGCCGCGATCGGGCACCGGGTGGTGCACGGCGGGCTGAAGTTCACCGCCCCGACCGTGATCGACGACGCGGTGCTCCAGGAGATCGAGCGGCTGGTGCCGGTCGCCCCGCTGCACAACCCGGCGAACATCACCGGCATCCGCACCGCCCAGGCGCTGCGCCCCGACCTGCCGCAGGTGGCGGTCTTCGACACCGCGTTCCACACCACGATGCCGGAGTACGCGGCCCGCTACGCCATCGACGTGGCGACCGCCGACGCCCACCGCATCCGCCGCTACGGCTT
Organism: Streptomyces sp. bgisy130; assembly: GCF_057708345.1. NCBI lineage: Bacteria > Bacillati > Actinomycetota > Actinomycetes > Kitasatosporales > Streptomycetaceae > Streptomyces > Streptomyces sp. bgisy130. The sequence goes on along the minus strand of NZ_JBYISA010000012.1, from coordinate 35,046 downwards.
CCACGGCACCTCGCACGCCTATGTCTCCCGCAAGACCGCCGAGCTGCTGGGCAAGGACCCCTCCGAGGTCAATGTCATCGTGCTCCACCTGGGCAACGGCGCCTCCGCCTCGGCCGTCCAGGGCGGGCGGTGCGTGGACACGTCCATGGGCCTGACCCCGCTGGAGGGCCTGGTCATGGGCACCCGCTCCGGTGACATCGACCCCGCGGTGACCTTCCACCTCAAGCGGGTCGCGGGGATGTCCGAGGACGACGTCGATGTGCTGCTCAACAAGAAGAGCGGGCTGGTCGGGCTGTGCGGTGACAACGACATGCGGGAGATCCGGCGGCGGATCGACGAGGGCGACGAGCGCGCCGCGCTGGCCTTCGACATCTACATCCACCGGCTGAAGAAGTACATCGGGGCCTACACCGCGGTGCTCGGCCGGGTCGACGCGGTGGCGTTCACCGCGGGCGTCGGGGAGAACGCCGCCCCGGTGCGCGCGGCCGCCCTCGCCGGCCTGGAGGAGATGGGCCTGGCCGTGGACGACGATCTCAACGCCGTACGGTCCGGCGAGCCCCGGCTGATCTCCCCCGAGCACGCCCGGGTCGCGGCCGCCGTCGTCCCGACCGATGAGGAACTGGAGATCGCCCAGCAGACATACGCCCTGGTCAGCGCCTAGGACTCGGTGTTTCCACCTACCGAAATATTCCGCAGCTAAACAAACCGATAGGATTCTGCCCATGCGCCGTTCCAAAATCGTCTGCACCCTGGGCCCCGCCGTCGACTCCTACGACCAGCTGAAGACGCTGATCGAGGCCGGCATGAACGTGGCCCGTTTCAACATGAGCCACGGGACCCAGCCGGAGCACGAGGAGCGGTACCACCGCCTCCGCAAGGCCTCCGAGGAGACCGGCCGCGCCGTGGGCGTCCTGGCCGACCTCCAGGGACCCAAGATCCGCCTGGAGACCTTCGCCGACGGCCCCGTGGAGCTGGTGCGGGGCGACGAGTTCGTCATCACCACCGAGGACGTCCCCGGTGACCGGACCATCTGCGGGACGACCTACAAGGGCCTGCCCGGCGACGTCTCCAAGGGCGACCCGGTCCTGATCAACGACGGCAATGTCGCGCTCCAGGTCGTCGAGGTCGACGGCCCGCGGGTGCGGACCATCGTCATCGAGGGCGGGGTCATCTCCGACCACAAGGGCATCAACCTGCCCGGCGCCGCGGTGAACGTCCCCGCGCTGTCCGAGAAGGACATCGAGGACCTCAAGTTCGCCCTGCGGATGGGCTGCGACATGGTCGCGCTGTCCTTCGTACGGGACGCCAAGGACGTCCAGGACGTACACCGCGTCATGGACGAGGTGGGCCGCCGGGTCCCGGTCATCGCCAAGGTGGAGAAGCCGCAGGCGGTCGCCAACATGCAGGAGGTCGTGATGGCCTTCGACGCCGTCATGGTCGCCCGTGGTGACCTGGCGGTGGAGTACCCGCTGGAGAAGGTCCCGATGGTGCAGAAGCGCCTGGTGGAGCTGTGCCGCAGGAACGCCAAGCCGGTGATCGTGGCGACCCAGATGATGGAGTCGATGATCACCAACTCCCGCCCGACTCGCGCCGAGGCGTCCGATGTCGCCAACGCCATCCTCGACGGCGCCGACGCGGTCATGCTCTCCGCCGAGTCCTCGGTGGGCCAGTACCCGATCGAGACCGTCAAGACGATGTCGAAGATCGTCGAGGCGGCCGAGGAGGAGCTGCTCTCCAAGGGCCTCCAGCCGCTGGTGCCCGGCAAGAAGCCGCGTACACAGGGCGGTTCGGTAGCCCGCGCGGCCTGCGAGATGGCGGACTTCCTGGACGGCAAGGCGCTGATCGCCTTCACCAAGTCCGGTGACACCGCCCGCCGGCTCTCCCGCTACCGCGCGGCCCAGCCGATCCTGGCCTTCACCACCGAGGCGTCCACCCGCAACCAGCTCACGCTGAGCTGGGGCGTCGACGCCTTCGTCGTGCCGCACGTCGACAACACCGACGCCATGGTCGACCTGGTGGACGCCGAGCTGCTCAAGCTCAAGCGCTACAGCAAGGGCGACACCATGCTGATCACCGCCGGTTCGCCCCCCGGCGTCCCCGGCACCACCAACATGGTCCGGGTGCACCACCTCGGCGGCGAGCAGGTCTGACGCACCGGCGCACGAAACGGCGGTGGGCCGCCCCCTGGGGGAGGGGGCGGCCCACCGCCGTTTTCTGTGCGGCTCCCGAACGGGTCGGTGGCCCGGGGCGTGCTCAGCCGGACATGAACTGGTGCAGACCCGGGACGTGGAGGTTGCCGCCGAACTGGCCCGCCTGCTCGATCTTCACCTTGGTGAAGTAGGCGAACGGGACATTGAGCGGCGGCGGGTGCTCGGGGTCGAAGACGATCGGGATCAACCCGAAGAGGTTGCCCTGGAGCCGCTCGGTGTACATCGTCACCTTGCCGCCACGGATCGTGGACGTGGACCCCTGGGACGCCTGTACGTGGTACTTCTTGCCGGACGCCCGGTCGTCGACGGTCTGATGCAGATCACCGATGTCGACGCTGTCGGCGGTGAACTTCAGGGCCTGCTTGGTGTGGCCGTTCTGAGTCTTGACGTTGACGACGCCCTCGTAGTTCAGACCGCGCAGGGTGAGCGCGCTGGACTCCAGGTGCCAGGGGTCGTCGGGCAGGGTGACGGGCGTCTGCTCGTCCTCGCCCTTCTGCTTGTTCTCGACGACGCAGGGGAACGCCTTCTTGCCGTCGGCGTCCTTGCCGTCGACACCGCCGCCGGGCAGGGCGTTGTCCGCCGCGCCGACGGCGCCGTGGACGGTGTCGTTGACCGTCTTCGACCCGTTCTTGACGGCGTCACCGGCCTTGTCGGCGCCGTCCTTGAGGCCGTCGACGGTGTCCGTGACCGGCTTGGTGACCTTGTCAGCGGCCGATCCGGCGTCCGACGCGGACGGCGAGGGGCTCGGGGATGCCGACTCGGACGCGGAGGGGCTCGCCGAGGCGGCCGGCTCCTCGTCCTTGTCGTCCCCGCCCAGGAGACCGCCGAGCGCATCGCCGATGCCGCCCAGCACACCTCCGTCGTCCTTCTCCTCCTCGGAGGCCGACGGCGACGGGGTCGCGGAGCCCGAGGGCTCGTCGGTCTTCGCGGAGCCGGACGGCTCGGGCGCGGGCGTCTTGTCCGTGTCCTTGCCGGCCGAGGGGGAGGGCGAGGCGGAGGGCTCCGCGGACGGCTTGGTGTCGTCCTTGGTGTCCTTCGCGCCGTCCTTGGACGTGCCGTCCTTCTGCTCCACCTTGTCCGGAGCAGTGACGCACGGGCCGTCCTTGAAGGGGCTCTTGGGCGCAGGCTTGGCTATCGCCATCTGGGGCGTCAGCCCCATCCCCATGAGTACGGCGGACGGCATGGCGGCGATGGCTATCGCCTTACCTGCGGGCACATGGAGCCGAGTCAGCAGCGGCTTCCTCGGCGCCGCATGTCTCGGCCCCGTTCTCGCCCCGGTGGCTGCGCTCTCCTCCGGCAGCTCGTCACCCGGCACGGCGCCTCCCGTTCTCTCCGTTGGTCGGGCTCATTCCTGACAGGTCGTCCAGTCCATTGCCCGACCCCGGACCGGCGGCAGGCGCCGGGTGCGTGGCGAGCACCGGTCCGGCGACCGTGGTGCGGCCCGGCTCCTCGGAGTCGTCCCCGCCCTGAGTGGCCTTGCCCGGAGCCCAGGAGACACCGAGCGCACCGCCGATCAGCCCCAGAAGGAAGCCGATCAGGAAGGCGCCGAAGTTCGAGACGACCAGGGAGACCAGGGACAGCAGAATCGCCGCCACACCTGCGAAGACACGCGAGGCGGGCTGGAACCACATGGTCAGACCGAGCACGACCAGCAGTACGCCGATGATCAGCGAGCCGGCGCCGGCGGTGGTCGCCATGCGGACGGTCAGGGAACCGATCGTGAGATTCGCGTAAGGGATGTACATGATCGGGATGCCGGCCAGCAGAGTCAGCATGCCGCCCCAGAACGGGCGGTGTCCGCGCCACTCCCGGAACGAAGTCCGCTTCCGGCCGATGGACTCGATCAGCCGTGGTCGCGTTTCGGCGCTCATGTCGTACAGCTCCTCGGGACTGGCAAATCGGTGGTTCTGTGCTGAGTGTCCTTCTGAGCGCTACCCACGTACGGGCACGGGGAACGGCGTCCGCCGTACAGCTCCCCCCGCGCCCGCACGCTCAGTGCGTCAGTAGCACTCGCTCTTGCCCTTGGCGACGCTCATCTTGAGGCCGCTGAGCTTGAACGTGCCGGCCGTCGTGGCCCAGGCCGTCTGCTTGACGTGGGTCAGCGTGGCCGAGTCGGCCTGCTGGGCGAACGAGCCGGGGTCGGCCTTGTCGCCCTTGTGCATACCCGGGCCCTTGGTCGTCGAGCCCGCAGCAACACCGATGTCGATGTTGTTGAAGGTCGCGTCCGCGGACAGCTGGTCGAGGTCGATGTAGAGGTTCTTCGCCTCGACGGGCGTGTCACCGCCACCGGCCGACAGCTTCATCGACACATCGCCGAAGACCGGGACCGGGACGACCACCGACTGGCACAGGTTCTTGATCTTGGCGCTCGAGAACCCCGAGACCGCCACCGGGACCTGCTTGCCGCCCTTCTGGGCGTCAATGGCTCCGTACTGAACAAATCCGGTGCCGTCCAGCCGGTCGGTAGCGACCTTGAACTGCTGACCGGAAACACTGAACGATGCCGCGAGCGCACCCTGCGAGAGGGCGACGCCGATCGCGGCGGTCGCCGCGACGCTCGGCACCATGACGACGGCGAACCGCTTCCATCTGGTCCCGCCACGAGCCAGGGACTCCATGACTTTCCTCCTTCTCGGACGTACATCTCCGGTACCGGCCGCCCGAGTTGGGAGCGGTACCTGGGATGGGAGAAGTGCTACGTCCTCGGGAAGAAGAGCGCCTGTCCTCGGAGGCACATCGTGTTCCGAATACCGGCGATCACCCCCGAGCGACAACCACTGGCCACGCTCTCGCGCAACCTCTGGACAGGCCCTGCCGGGTGGGGCAGAGACCCCCCTGTCCACGGTCGGCGCCACTGCCGCCGACCACTCGGTGGGGACCCAAGTACCCCGCGACACCGACCGGATGCCGGGCTGCGGGAATGGACCGAGCGTGGCCGATCGTGGTCCATTCACGGCCGCCGCACAAGGGGCTCGTTACTTGCGGGTAACGGCCCGATAAACACGCCTGCACACGGCGAGATCAACTGGACACACACTGTCGCTGTTAACAGCAAGAGGACATGAGGCAATTACGGACACAGCGCCGCAAGAGGGTCGCTGAGACTTACTTGAAGTAACAGCGGCCACGTTTACCAAGTTTTGGTAAAACGTGGCCGCTGCTCCGTTTGTTTGGTCAACTCGCGGAGGCCGTACTGGTCAGAAGAGGGCGACTCCGCAGACAGCGGATCAGAACAGCACCCGGGCCAGTGCCGTACGGGCCGTTGTCACCCGCGGATCTTCCGCGCCGATGACCTCGAAGAGCTCCAGCAGCCGCACCCGCGCGGCCTCCCGGTCGTCGCCCGCGGTCCGCTTCACCGCGTCGATCAGCCGCCCGAAGGCATCCTCGACATGCCCGCCGACCAGGTCGAGGTCCGCGGCACGGATCTGCGCCGGCACGTCGGCCGGGTTCTCCGCGGCCTCCTTGCGCACCGCCTGGGGGTCCAGGTCCTGCACCCGGTGGAGGAGTTCGGCCTGCGCCAGACCGAGCTTGGCCTCCGGGTTGGCCGGGTCGTCGGAGAGCACGTTCTTGTACGCCTGGATGGCACCGCCCAGGTCGCCGGAGTCCAGCGCCTGGTTCGCGGCCTCCAGCAGGGCGTCATAGGGACCGGCCGGCGCCGGTGCCTCGGCCTCCGGCTGCTCACCCGCGGCCTGCGGGTCGACCGGCGCGCCCACGATGCCGAACTGCTGCTCGGCGGCCTGCACCAGCTGGTCGAGCACCTCACGGATCTGCGACTCGGGGGCCGCGCCCTGGAACAGCGGGATCGGCTGGCCCGCCACCACCGCGAAGACCGCCGGGATGCCCTGCACCCCGAACTGCTGGAACAGCATCTGGTTGGCATCGACGTCGATCTTGGCCAGCACGAACTTGCCGGCATACTCCCCCGCGAGGCGCTCCAGCAGCGGACCGAGCTGCTTGCACGGCTCGCACCACTCGGCCCAGAAGTCGATGACGACCGGGACCTCGGTGGAGCGTTGCAGGACGTCCTGCTGGAACCCCGCCTCGTCGACGTCGAACACCAGGCGGGCACCGCTCGTGGGCGCCCGGCCCGTACGGGCGGCCTCGGCGCGTGCCTGCTCCGCCTTCTGCTTCGCTTCCCCGGCCGCCTTCACCGCTGCGAGGTCGACGACTCCACTCATGGACATATTGCGTGGCTGCATGGGTCCATCCTCCCCCCTGGGCGGCCCGTTCCGAAAAGCGATCCGGAAAGCGGTGCGGTCGTCGATCCGGCCGGTACTGCGGTCGGCGGTGCGGAAGGCGGTTCCGGCGGCGCGGCCGGGCCGTTCCGCCGGGCACCGCGGCCCGTGCGCACACCCCGCCGGAATGCCGGTGTACGCCCGGGAGCACTGCCCGTCCGGTCCCGAGGAGGACCGTTCTGCGGCCCCGAGGAGGACCGTCGTGCGCGGCCATGGGTCCCCACCCACGGCCAGTGGTTATCGCTCTTACGCTACGACCCGTAGCGTAACTCCTCGCCACCCCTGCGCAACCACCACTTCCGGCCCCGCGCCGAGTGATCTCCCTCACGGGAGCCGCCGTCCGGCCCCGGACCGGCCGGTATGGTCGCCCGCATGCACGACTCCGCCAGCCCCCGGAAGGGCCGCACGGGCCGCCCCCGCAGCGCCGAGACCGACCGGGCGATCCTCTGCGCGACCCGGGCCGCGCTCGTGGACCTGGGCTGGGGGCGGCTCACCATGAGCGATGTCGCGGCCCGCGCGGGCGTGGCCAAGACGACGCTCTACCGCCGCTGGGCCAACAAGAACGAGCTCGTCGTGGACGCCGTGGCGGTCCTCTTCGACGAGCTCGAACTCCCCGACCGGGGCTCTTTGCGCTCCGACATCGAGGGGGTGGTGCTCCAGTTCGGCGCCCTGCTGGCCCGGCCGGAGACCAAGACGGCGCTGATGGCCGTGGTCGCCGAGTCCACCACCGACGAGGCGCTGCGCGAGCGGATCCGCTCGGCGATCGTCGACCGCCAGAAGCGGCTGGTGCTGCTCGGCCGCTCGCGCGCCCAGACCCGTGGCGAGCTGCCTGCGGACACCCCGGGTGAGGAGGGCGAACGGGCGGCCACCCGCAACATGGACCTGATCTTCGATGTGATCGCCGGGGCGATCGTGCACCGCACCCTGGTCAGCGGCGAGCCGGTGGACGCCGCGTGGGGGCGGGACTTCACCGCCCTCTTCCTGACCGGTCTGGGCGGCCTGGGCGACCACGGCTGAGGCCGGGCGCCCCGCCGCGGTGCGGCGGCGAACACCCGGCCCCGGTCGCCGGTCAGACCTGGTAGCGGTCCGCCGCGAAGAGGTGCAGGTGCTCCGCCACCCACTCCGACGTCCACTTCAGGCCCTGCTCCAGCGAGACCTCCGGCCGCCACGAAGCCCACTCGCGCGCCCGGGAGTTGTCCGACAGCAGCCGCTCGACCTCGCTGCCGGCCGGCCGCAGCCGCGCGGCGTCCACCACCACCTCGGCCTCCCGGCCGGACGCCGCTATCAGTGCCTCGGCGAGCGCGCCGATCGAAATCTCCCGGCCGGTGCCGAGGTTGACGACCTCGCCCAGCGCCCGGTCGCAGTCGGCCAGCGCCATGAAGCCGGCCGCGGTGTCCGTGACATAGGTGAAGTCGCGGGTCGGGGTGAGCGAGCCGAGCTTGATCTGCCGGGCGCCGGCGTGGAGTTGGGCCAGGATCGTGGGGATCACGGCCCGCGCCGACTGCCGCGGCCCGTAGGTGTTGAACGGCCGCACGACGGTCACCGGCAGCTCGAAGGCGTGCCGGTGCGACAGCGCCATCATGTCCGCGCCGATCTTCGAGGCGGAGTACGGCGACTGCGGCTGGAGCGGGTGGTCCTCGCTGATCGGCGCGGTCAGCGCCGTCCCGTAGACCTCGCTGGTGGAGGTGTGCACCAGCCGGCGCACCGCATGGCGCCGGCAGGCCTCCGCCACGTTCTCGGTACCCACCACATTCGTCTGCACATAGGCGCCCGGCGCGTCATAGCTGTACGGAATCCCGATCAGCGCGGCCAGATGGAAGACCGTGTCGCAGCCCTCGACCGCGTCCATCACCCGGCCCGCGTCCCGGACATCGCCGGAGATCATCTCGACCGGGCCGCCCGGCACGAAACAGTGCGCCAGATTTCCCTTTTCTGCGTACGGCTTGTAATGGACGAACGCCCGCACCTCGGCGCCGGCCTCCACCAGCAGGTCGACCAGGGTCGAGCCGATGAACCCCTCGGCCCCGGTGACCAGGACCCTGCGGCCCGTCCACTGCTGCGTGTTGCTGCTCATGCTGACTCCTTCATCGTGGGGTGTGCGGGGTACGGGCGGCCGGCCAGCGCCAGCACCTTGGCGGCCAGCAGATCGGCGGCGCGCGCATGGGTGCCGGGGTCGGCCGCCGCGCCCATCGCGGCGAGCCGGCCGGGATCGTCGAGAAGCGGGGTGACCAGTGCGTCCAGCCGCTCGGCCGAGGTCTCCGCGTCGGACAGCAGCAGCGCCGCCCCGGCGTCGGAGAGCACCCGCGCGTTATGGGTCTGGTGGTCGCCCGGCGCATACGGATACGGGACGAGGACGGCCGGCATCCCGATCGTGGCCAGCTCCGCCACGGTCGCCGAACCGGCCCGGCACACCACGAGATCGGCGGCGGCATAGGCCAGATCCATCCGGTCGAGGTACGGCACGGCCTCGGCGACCGCCGCCCCGCCGTTGGCCGCCAGCAGCGCCCGGGTCTCCTCCAGGGCCGCCGGCCCGGTCTTGATCAGCAGCCGGAGATCGCTGCGCGACCGGTAGCGGCCGGCCAGCCCCACCGCCGCCTCGGTAAGACGGGCGGCGCCCAGGCTGCCGCCGTTGACCAGCAGCAGCCGCGCGCCGTCCGGAACGCCGAACTCCCGGCGGGCGGCGGGCCGCAGCCGCCCGCGGTCCAGGTCGGCCAGCGGGCCGACCAGCGGCATCCCCACCGTCTCGGCCCGCGCGCCGCCGGCCAGATGCTCCCGGCTGCGGTCGAAGGCGAGGGCCAGATGCGGGGTGAGCCGGGCCGCGAACTTATTGGCCCGGCCGGGCACCGCGTTGGACTCATGGATCACACTCGGCAGCCCGGCCAGCCGCGCCCCGACGATCACCGGGGCGCTCGGATAGCCGCCCATACCGACCGCGACCTGGGCGTGCTGTTCCTTGAGGATGCTCCGGCACTGGCCGCCCGAGCGCAGCAGCGCGGCCGGCAGCAGATAGCGTCGGGCGCCGAGTGCGGGATCGAAGGGGATCATGTCAACGGTGTGCAGCCGGTATCCGGCCTGCGGGATCAGCCGCGTCTCCAGTCCGCGTTCGGTCCCGACGAAGGAGATCACCGCCTCGGGCACGGCCCGGCGGAGTGCGTCGGCGAGCGCGAGTCCGGGATAGATATGGCCGCCGGTGCCGCCCGCACCGATCACGACAGAGAGTGGTGTGCGCATGGCCGCCACGCTCGCGACGTGCCCTAAGAAGCTTCTAAGAGAGGTGTTTGGCAGCCTGTGTCCATGCCGCCCACGCCCGGGAACACCCCCGCCCCCAAGATCCTCGTCGTCGACGACGAACCCGAGGTACGTGCCGCCGTCGAGGACGGCCTCGCCGTGGAGGGCTATGCGGTACGCGGCGCCGCCGACGGCCTGGCCGCCCTCTCCGAGGTCGCCGCCTGGCAGCCGGACGCCCTCGTCCTGGACGTGCTGATGCCCGTGCTGGACGGTCTGGCCGTCTGCCGCCGGCTGCGCGCCCTGGACGACCGCACCCCGATCCTCGTGCTGACCGCGCTGGACTCGGTCAGCGAACGGGTCGACGGGCTGGACGCCGGCGCCGACGACTACCTCGTCAAACCGTTCGCGCTGGACGAGCTGGTGGCCCGTATCCGGGCGCTGCTGCGCCGGGCGTCCACCACGGCGGTGGAGGACAGCCGGCTCACCTTCGGCGATCTGGTCGTCGACCCCGTGACCCGCTCCGGCCACCGGGCGGGCCGCCCCCTGGAGTTCAGCCGCACCGAATGGGCGCTGCTGGAACTGCTGCTGCTGCACCCCGGGCAGGTGCTGCCGCGCGAGGTGATCCTGGAGCGCGTCTGGGGCCGCGACTTCGGACCCGACTCCAACTCGCTGGCCGTGTACATCGGTTATCTGCGCCGCAAGCTGGAGGCGGGCGGCGAGCCGCGGCTCGTCCACACCGTGCACGGGATCGGCTACCGCCTGGGCACCGCGGAGGGCACATGACCGGCACCCGCGGGCTGGGGGCCCGGTGGCGGCGGCGCCGTCCGCTGCGCGCCCGGCTGGCCCTGGCGGCCTCCGCCGCGGTGGCGCTGGTGGCGGTCGGTGTCTGCGCCGCGGCCTTCACCATCATCGACTACCAGATGACCCGTCAGCTGAAGCTGACCCTGACGCAGACGGCCACCCAGATGATCCGGGACCGCCACGACTGGGGCCCGACGCCCAGTGACACCCTCTGCCGGTACCCGGCCTCGTCCTGCGTCCAGATCGTGCCGTCCGACCCCGCGAAGGACCCGCGCGAGCCGTATGTGCTGCGTGTCTCCGACGCCACCCGGCAGGTCGCCGAGGGCCGGCGCGCGGCGTTCTACGAGAAGCGGGAAGTGGCCGGCCGGCCGGTCCTGATGCTCACCACCCGCATGGGAGACAAGGACGAGGCGGTCCAGGTCGCCCAGCGCTCCGACACCGTCGACCGGGGCGTGGAACAGGCCGCCTGGGCACTGGCCACGGTCGGCGGCGCCGGCGTCCTGCTGGCCGCCGCACTGGGCTACTGGGTGTCCCGTACGGGCCTGGCCCCGGTCGCCCGGCTCACCGCCACCGCGGAGCGCATCGCCGCCACCCGCGACGCCCGCCACCGCATCGCACTCCCCGCGGGGCCGCCCGCCCGGGAGGACGAGATCACCCGGCTCGCCACCAGCTTCAACACCATGCTCGGCGAACTGGAGCAGTCCGTCACCGCCCAGCGCCGACTGGTCGCCGACGCCTCCCACGAGCTGCGCACCCCGCTGACCGCGCTCCGCACCAACGCCGAACTCCTGGCCCGCGCCGACCGGTTGACCGACGCCCAGCGCGACCGTGCCGCGGCCGCCCTGGGCCGCCAGCTGCGCGAGGTCACCACGCTCGTCAACGATCTGATCGAGCTCGCCCGTGACGAGGAACCCCAGCCGCTGGTCGAGCAGGTACGCCCGGCCGCCCTCCTGGAGCACGCCGTGGGCGCGGCCCGCGAGCACTGGCCGGAGCTCACCTTCACCGCCGCCCTCGACCCGGCCGCGGCGGACACCACGGTCCCCGGAGTGCCGGCCCGGCTGGCCCGGCTGCTGTCCAATCTGCTCGACAACGCCGCGAAGTTCTCCCCGCCGGGCGGCCCGGTCGAGACCGCGCTCTCCGGGGTGCCGGGCGCGCTGGAGCTGACCGTCCGCGACCACGGCCCCGGCATCGGGGCCGGCGATCTGCCCCATGTCTTCGACCGCTTCTACCGTGCGAAGGCGGCCCGCGCCCTGCCCGGCTCCGGGCTGGGCCTGGCGATGGCCCGGCAGATCGCCCGCGCCCACGGGGCCGAGCTCAGCGCCGAGCAGGCACCGGGGGGCGGGGCGCTCTTCCGGCTGCGGTTTCCGCTGCCGTAGCGCGGCCGGCGGGCGGCGGGCCGGGGTGCGACCGGTGCGGCGCCGGGGCCTGGGTATGAGGGCGGGGCGGCAGGTGAGTCACCCGCCGCCCCGCTCCGTCCGCGCACCGGCCGGGCGTCAGAACCCGGCGGGCTCGGTGTAGATGCCCCACTCGTCGCGCAGCGCGCCGCAGATCTCGCCGAGCGTCGCCTCGGCCCGTACGGCCTCCAGCATCGGCTCGATCATGTTGCTGCCGGCCCGTGCGGCGTCCAGCATCGTCTTGATCGCGGCCCGCACCGTGGCATCGTCCCGCGCCGCCTTGCGGTCCGCGAGCACCCGCACCTGCTCCCGCTCGACCTCGTGGCTGACCCGCAGGATCTCCAGGTCGCCGGTGACCGAGCCGTGGTGGCAGTTGACGCCGACGACCTTCTTGTCGCCCTTCTCCAGCGCCTGCTGGTACTGGAAGGCGGACTCGGCGATCTCGCCGGTGAACCAGCCGTCCTCGATGCCGCGCAGGATGCCGGAGGTCATCGGGCCGATCGGGTGCGCACCGTTCGGCACCGCGCGCCGGCCGCGCTCCTTGATCTGGTCGAAGATCTTCTCGGCGTCCGCCTCGATCCGGTCGGTGAGCGACTCGATGAACCACGAACCGCCCAGCGGGTCCGCGACATTGGCGACGCCGGTCTCCTCCATCAGCACCTGCTGGGTGCGCAGCGCGATCTCCGCGGCCTGCTCACTGGGCAGCGCCAGGGTCTCGTCCAGGGCGTTGGTGTGCAGCGAGTTCGTGCCGCCGAGCACGGCCGCCAGGGCCTCGACGGCGGTGCGGACGACGTTGTTGTACGGCTGCTGGGCGGTCAGCGAGACACCGGCGGTCTGGGTGTGGAAGCGCAGCCACTGCGCCTTCTCGCTCGTGGCGCCGTACACATCGCGCATCCAGCGTGCCCAGATACGGCGCGCGGCGCGGAACTTGGCGATCTCCTCGAAGAAGTCCAGATGCGCATCGAAGAAGAAGGACAGGCCGGGGGCGAAGGTGTTGACGTCCAGCCCGCGGGAGAGGCCCAGTTCCACATAGCCGAAGCCGTCGGCGAGGGTGTACGCCAGCTCCTGCGCGGCCGTCGCGCCCGCCTCGCGGATGTGGTAGCCGGAGACCGAGAGCGGCTTGTACGCGGGGATGCCGCGGGCGCAGTGCTCCATCAGGTCGCCGATCAGCCGCAGATGGGGCTCCGGCTGGAAGAGCCACTCCTTCTGCGCGATGTACTCCTTGAAGATGTCCGTCTGGAGCGTGCCGTTCAGGACACCCGGGTCGATGCCCTGCCGCTCGGCGGCCACCAGATACATGCAGAAGACCGGCACGGCGGGACCGCTGATCGTCATGGAGGTCGTGACATCACCGAGCGGGATGTCCCGGAACAGCACCTCCATGTCGGCGGCCGAGTCGATGGCGACGCCGCAGTGCCCGACCTCGCCCAGCGAGCGCGGGTCGTCGGAGTCGCGGCCCATGAGCGTCGGCATGTCGAAGGCGACGGAGAGGCCGCCGCCGCCCGCCTTGAGGATCATCTTGTAGCGCTCGTTGGTCTGCTCGGCGTTGCCGAAGCCCGCGAACTGGCGGATCGTCCACGTCCGCCCCCGGTAGCCGGTCGGATACAGCCCTCGCGTGAAGGGGAACTCGCCCGGCCACCCGATCCGCTCGAACCCCTCGACCGAGTCGCCGGGCCGGGGCCCGTACGCCGGCTCGACAGGGTCACCCGAAAGCGTGCTGAAGTCCGCATCCCGCTTACGGGCGGAGTCGTACCGGGCCTGCCAGCGGCGGCGGCCCTCATCGATCGCGTCAGCGTCCATACCCCTGAATTTACTAGGACGTCCTAGTAGTTGTCGACGGGAGGGGCTCATGAGTCGCCCTGTGCGTGGCGATGCCCACTCTCCGTAAGGGCGTGGGGAACGCAAAGGCGCCCGCCCCTCAGAGGGACAGGCGCGTTCCGCAGGGATTTCCAGGGGCGGCCGGGCGGCCGTCAGGCCTTCACCGGCTCCGGAGCGTCACCGGCGATCAGCGGCTCGACCTCCCGCACCACCTGGCGCTCCACGAAGAACGCCGCGGTGGGGATGGTGCCCGAGATCAGCACCCACAGCAGCTTGCCGAACTTCCACTTGGCCTTGGAGCCCAGGTCGAAGGCGAAGACCAGGTAGATGATGTAGAGCACGCCGTGGATCTGGGAGACGACGAGGGTGAGGTCCTTGCCCATCCCGAAGCCGTACTTGAAAACCATGCAGGTACAGAGCACCAGCAGCATCACCGCGGTGACGTAGGCCATCGCCCGGTAGCGGGTCAGGACGCTTCGCTTCATGCCCCGAGGGTATCCAGCCGTTCCGGGGCGATCTTCGCCGCCCCCCTCCGGACGCCGGTCCTATTCGTCCTTGAAGTCCGCCGCCGCCACCCGCAGCGGCCGCAGCAGCGCGAAGATCTCCGCGCACTCCTCGGCGTCATAGGCCCCGAGCCCGAAGTCCATCGCCATCAGGTCGCGGGTCGCCGCGTCACACACCTCGCGGCCCTTCTCCGTGATGGTGGCGAGCGTGCCCCGCCCGTCGTTCGGATTCGGCCGCTTGGCGACGAGCCCGGACTTCACCAGCCGGTCGACGGTGTTGGTCACCGAGGTGGGGTGCACCATCAGCCGCTCGCCGATCTTCGACATCGGCAGCTCGCCGGCCTTGGAGAAGGTCAGCAGCACCAGCGCCTCATAACGGGCGAAGGTCAGCCCGTACGGTTTGACCACCGCGTCCACCTCGGCCAGCAGGATCTGATGGGCGCGCATGATCGAGGTGATCGCGGCCATCGAGGGCACAGCGCCCCATCGCTGTTGCCACAGTTCATCGGCGCGCGCGATGGGATCGAAAGCAAGGCTGAGCGGCTTCGGCACGCGTCCGACCCTACCGGGCGGCCACATGGTGGTCAGCCGCGTCTCAGTTTTCGGTCCGGGCCACCGGTCCGGCCGGTCCGCGCACCGGGCCGGGGGACGATCGGTCCGGCCCGGGGAACGCGTGGTCCGGCCCGTGGGACGTCCCGTCCGGCCCGGCAAACGTCGCGTCCGGCCCCGGCGCCGTACGCCGCACCTCGAAGATCACCGCCAGTACGCAGACCGCCCCCAGCACCCCCGCGGCCGGCATCACGACCCGCAGCGGCGCGTACTCCGCGGCGGCCCCGGCCAGTCCCATCGCCAGGCCCATCACCGTCATCCGCCCCGCCTGCATCACCGTCATCGCCTGTCCCAGCAGCGCGTCGGGGACCGCGGCGACGAACCAGCGGTCGACCCCGAAGTTGTAGGTGATCCCGGTGCCGGTCAGCGCGAGCAGCAGCACCGCCCAGCCGAGCGAGGGCCGGGCGGCGAAACCGAGCGAGGGCAGCACCGCGAAAACGCCCATGGGGAAGGTCAGCCGGGTGCGGGCCCGCGGCCCGAGGAACGTGCCCACCAGGCTCTCGGCGAGCACCGCACCGATGGGCATGCTGCACATCAGCAGTCCCATACCGGCCGGGCCGGTGCCGAGCAGGCCGGCGTAGGGGACCAGCAGCGCCTCGGGGATCACGACGAGCGCCGGCGGCAGCCACGCCAGCAGCAGCAGCGCCCGCACCCGGCGGTCGGCCAGCAGCCGCCGGGCCCCGCCCAGCGAGGCCGCCAGCAGCGCCCCGCGCGCCGCGCCCCGGGCCCCGTCCCGCGCCGGACGCGCCAGGGTCCCCAGCCGCAGCAGCAGCGCCGACCCGAGGAACGCACCGGCGGTGAGCGCGAGCACCGCCGCCGGGGACACCACGGTCAGCAGCAGGCCCCCCGCGGCGAACCCGGCGAGCTGTGCGCTCTGGTTCACGATGCGGATCACCGAGCGCCCCAGGACGAACAGCTCCCCCTCGCCCAGGATCTCCCCCAGGGTCGCGGCCCGGGTCCCGGCGAAGACCGGCGCGACGGCCGCGAGCACACAGCGCAGCACCAGCAGCACCCCGACCGGGGTGCCCGGCGCCACCATCCCCGCCGCCGCCAGCGCGCACAGCAGATCGCAGCCGACCAGCACCCGCCGGGCCGGATACCGGTCGGCGACGGCCGACAGCAGCGTCCCGCCGACCACGTACGGCAGCAGCCCCAGCGCGAGGGTCAGGGCGCTGAGCAGCGGCGACGCAGTGAGCCGGAAGACGAGGACGGACAGCGCGATCTCGCAGACGACGACGCCGAGCGAGGACAGCAGATGCGCGGCGAAGACGTACCGGAACTCGGGGACGGCGAAGACGGCGCGATAGCCGTCCGGGCGGGCCGCAGCCGTGGGCGGCACGGCGTCGGCGGCGCCCTCATCAGGGCAGGCGGGAAGGCGGCCCGACGGCGCGGGCCCGGAAGGCGAGGGCATGTCCGCAGCATGCCGGAGCCCGGTGCCGCCCCGTATTCTTTCGGCTCCAGCCGAATCCTGGTGTCGGGGGGAGCGTGCGGCCGTGCCGGTGAACCTGCATTTCGGCGCCGATGACCTGCTCCGCATCCGGTTCGCCATCTCCCCGCTGTGCGAGACCCATGAGGCCGTACGGACCCTGCGCCGCGCCGACCGGCACGGCTATCACACGCCATGGCTGCGCCGGATGCGCGAGACGCTGGCCGGGCTGGACCTGACGCCGCTGTGGCTCTTCATGCCGTCGGTCCCCCCGGGCTACACGCCCGACTTCCTGGGCCGCCCGCCGGACACCCCGGTGGCCGGCTTCGAGGACGAGCTGGCGCGGCTGCGCGCCACCGACCCGGCGCTGGCCCGTGCCGAGATGGCCAAGTCGCTGGCGAGCATCCCGGCGGCCGCGGAGTCGGCGCGCGGCCGGGCGGCGCTGGCCGATCCGGTCCGGGCCGTCCAGGAGCTGGCCGATGTCACCGAACGGGCCTGGCGGGCCCTGATCGCACCGGACTGGCCGCGGCTGCGGGCGCTGCTGGAGGCCGAGATCGCCTACCGGTCACGGCAGTTGGCGGGCGGCGGGCTCCAGCGGCTGTTCGCCGATCTGCATCCGCGGCTGTCCTGGTCGGGCGACACCCTGACGGTCCGTACCCGCGCCGACCTCGCCCTGATGCAGGATCTGGACGGCCGCGGGGTGCTGCTGCTGCCCAGCGTCTTCGTGTGGCCGGACGTGGTCAGCGGGTTCGATCCGCCCTGGCAGCCCACCGTGATCTACCCGGCGCGCGGGATCGGCGGGCTGTGGACCGAACCGGAGACGGGTCCGGCGCTGGCCCGGCTGCTGGGGGCGAACCGCGCCGCCGTACTGGCCGCGCTCGACACCCCGTCGACCACGACGGCGCTGGCCCACCGCCTCGGCCTGGCGCCGTCGTCCGTCTCGGGGCATCTGTCCGTGCTGCGCGACGCCGGTCTGCTGGTCTCGCGCCGGCACGGACATCAGGTGCGCTACGAGCGCACCCCCCTGGGGATCACCCTGGCGGCGGGCGGCTGACGCCCCGCCGCCGGGGCGCGTCCGGGACCGCTCAGGTCCGGGGAGCGCCGCCGTCGCCGAGATACCGCTCCACGGTCTCGACCTTCGAGGTCAGTCCGTCGGTGACGCCGTGCCGGATGTCCGCCTTCAGCACCAGCGAGACCCGCCCGGCGCGCGCCTCGACGGCCGCGACCGCGCGCTTGACGACGTCCATGACCTCGTCCCATTCCCCCTCGATGGAGGTGAACATGGCGTCCGTACGGTTCGGCAGCCCGGACTCCCGGACGACCCGGACCGCGTCGGCGACATACTCACCGACGTCCTCGCCGACGCCCAGCGGGCTGACGGAGAAGGCGACGATCATGCGTTCACGACCCCTTCCTTACGGGCCCGGGCCGCGATCACTCCGGCCTCCTCCTCGCGCTTGAGGATCCGGTCCCCGAAGAGGCCGCCGAACGGCAGGATCGCCAGCACGAAGAAGAAGGCGACGCGCTTGACCGGCCACTTGGTGCGGTTCCACACGTCCAGCAGCAGCACCACGTAGGTGATGAAGAGCAGGCCGTGGATCATGCCGAGCGGCATCACCAGCGAGTCGTAGTCGAAGGCCAGACGGAAGCCGGTGCCGAAGATCAGCAGCGCCGGGAAGGAGATGGCCTCGGGAATGGAGGCCAGGCGCAGTCGGTGCAGGGCGGCGGCGGTCTTGATGTCCACGGGAACCTCGTTCGGGTGGCAGATGGGCAGTCGGCGCGCAGCGCCGTCTTCGGGGGGTGGAGGTCGGGCGACGGGTGGGCAGTCGGCGCGCAGCGCCGTCTTCGGGGGGTGGAGGTCGGGCGACGGGTGGGCAGTCGGCGCGCAGCGCCGTCTTCGGGGGGTGGAGGTCGGGCGACGGGTGGGCTTGTGCAAGCGTTCACAAACTTCGCCCCATTGTTACAGCCGCCCCGGCGAGCACCGCGCCCGGGGGCGGCAAGGGCCGGCGGACCGGCACACGGCACGAGATTCAGGGCGATATCAGGGACAAAGGACCTGCCCCGCGCGGCCCCGGCCGACTACGGTCTGATCCGTGGCTCAGTTTCGGCTCCAGGGGAGCAAGGTGCTCGCCGTCGACATGACCGGCGACGCCGTCAAGGCGAAAAACGGTGCGATGGTCGCGTACGACGGCCAGATGGCGTTCAAGAAGATGTCCGGCGGCGGCGAGGGCCTGCGCGGCATGGTCACCCGGCGGCTCACGGGTGAGCAGATGGCCGTGATGGAGGTGAAGGGCCACGGCACCTGCTACTTCGCCGACCGCGCGAGCGAGATCAACCTGGTGCAGTTGCAGGGCGAGAAGCTGTTCGTGGAGGCCGGCAATCTGCTGTGCACGGACGCCGCACTCCGTACGGGCACGACCTTCACCGGCCTGCGCGGCGCCTCCCAGGGCAACGGCCTGTTCACCACCACCGTCGAGGGCAGCGGCCAGGCGGCGATCACCTCCCACGGCCCCGCGGTGGTGCTGCGGGTCACCAAGCAGTACCCCCTCCAGGTCGACCCGGGCGCCTATGTCGCCCACACCGGCGACCTCAAACAGCACCTCCAGTCCGGGGTGAACTTCCGCACCTTCATCGGCGAGGGCTCCGGCGAGGCCTTCCAGATCCGCTTCGAGGGCGAGGGCCTGGTGTACGTCCAGCCCAGCGAGCGCAACACCGTGGGCGGTGAGGTCTGATGCCGTTCACGGCGCTCAACTCCCGCATGGTGGAGGCCAGGATCGGTCCGGGCCAGAAGATGTTCAGCCAGCGCGGCGCGATGCTCGCCTACCGCGGCGAGGTCTCCTTCACCCCGAACCTCCAGGGCGGCCAGGGCGGTATCGGCTCGATGATCGGCCGCCGGATCGCCGGTGAAGCCACCCCCCTGATGACCGTGGAAGGCACCGGCACCGTGATGTTCGGCCACGGCGGCCATCACGTCCATGTCGTCGACCTGACCGGCGAGACGCTCTACGTCGAGGCCGACCGGCTGCTGGCCTTCGACGGCGCGCTCCAGCAGGGCACGATGTTCATGGGCGCGCAGGGCGGGGTGATGGGCATGGTGCGCGGCCAGGTCACCGGCCAGGGCCTGTTCACCACGACCCTCCAGGGCGTCGGCTCGGCCGCGGTGATGGCGCACGGCGGGGTGATCGAACTCCCGATCACGCCCCAGCGCCCGGTCCATGTCGACCCGCAGGCCTATGTCGCCCACCGCGGCGACGTCCGCAACAAACTGTCCACGGCGCTCGGCTGGCGCGACATGGTCGGCCGCGGCTCGGGCGAGGCCTTCCAGCTGGAGCTGTCAGGCCAGGGCACCGTCTACGTACAGGCGTCGGAGGAAAAGCTGTGACCGGTCCCGTCGTTCACGATGTCCATTCGCTCCCCGCCGACGACAACGTCCATGCGTATGCCTTCAGCGTCGAGCTGGACGGCCAGTGGTTCCTCCAGAAGGGGAAGATGATCGCCTACTACGGGCAGATCGACTTCCAGGGCATCGGACACGGCCGCCTGGACCGCCTGGTCGCCGGAAGTTTTCATTCGCCACTGCACGCCGCGGACTGGGTCGTCGCCGAGGGCCGGGGAAAGATGCTGCTCGCGGACCGTGCCTTCGATGTGAACTCCTTCGACCTGGACGACGGCAACCTGACGATTCGCTCGGGCAACTTGCTCGCATTTCAGCCATCTCTGTCGCTGAAGCAGTCGATCATCCCGGGCTTTCTCACCCTCATCGGCACGGGCAAGTTCGTGGCCGCGTCCAACGGCCCGGTGGTCTTCATGGAGCCGCCGATCCGGGTGGACCCGCAGGCGCTCGTCGGCTGGGCGGACTGCCCCTCCCCGTGCCACCACTACGACCATCAGTACCTGCGAGGATTCCTGGGCGGACTGCGGGCGCACACCGGTATCGGCGGGGCGTCCGGAGAGGAGCACCAATTCGAGTTCGTCGGGGCCGGCACGGTCCTGCTCCAGTCGACGGAGCAGCTGATGCCGGAGCGGGAGACCGGCGCGGTTCCCACCGAAGCGGGCGTTCCGGGCGGGGGCGGACACGTCCCACAAAGTGGCTCACAACTGCCCCAGCTCCCCGGCAACCTCGGGAGCCTCCAGCGCCGCTTCGGGCTGTGAGCGGTACTCTGCGGACGGTGACCTCGAACGTCTGACCAACAACCGGCTCCCGGCCGGGCGAGGCGCCACCCCCGGCAGATTAATTCGATATTCAACTTTTACGGGTAGAATTCACTCCATGACGACCGACAGCGACACCCCCTGGCTGACCGACCAGGAGCAGTGTGCCTGGCGCACCCACCTCGATGTCAGCAGGCTGCTGATGCACCAACTCGAGCGGGATCTGCAACCGTTCGGCCTGACGAACAACGACTACGAGATCCTGGTCAACCTCTCCGAGGCCGAGGAACGGCGCCTGCGGATGAGCGACCTGGCAGCCAGCACCCTCCAGTCCAAGAGCCGTCTCTCCCACCAGATCACCCGGATGGAGAACGCCGGTCTGGTGCGCCGGGAGAGTTGCGAGTCGGACCGCCGTGGCCTCTACGCCGTCCTCACGGACGAAGGCTGGGACACCATGCGCCGGGTCGCCCCGCACCATGTCGCCTCGGTCCGCAAGCACTTCATCGACCTCTTCACCTCCGAGGACCTCCAGGCGCTGCGCAGCTCGCTCACTCCGGTGGCCGAACACCTCCGCAAGGAGCGCGGCGGCCTCTGACCGGCCGGCCTCGGCCCCCTGACCGGGCCGGGGCCTCGCCGCCGGGGCCACGACGCCTCCGGGGCCACACCGGCCTTCAGGCCACCGGCAGCCGCAGCTCGAACACCGAGCCCGTGCGCACGGCCAGCGAACCCCCGTGCCGCACCGCGACATCCCGCGCGATGGCCAGCCCCAGCCCGGCCCCGCCGTCGTCCCGGGCCCGGGCGTCATCGAGCCGGACGAACCGCTCGAAGATCCGCTCCCGCTCGCTCTCCGGCACCCCGGGCCCGTCGTCCTCGACCCGCAGCACCGCCCACTCCCCCTCGCGCACCACGGCCACCCGCACGGACGCGACGGCATGCCGCTGCGCGTTGTCCAGCAGATTCCCCAGCACCCGGCCCAACTGGCCACGGGATCCCGCCACTTCCACGCTCGCCAGCTCCCCGGTCCGCACCGGCACCCGGTCCGCGACCCGCTGCGAACTCTCCTCACGCACCATCGCCGCCAGATCCACCCGCGCCTCACCCGGCCGCTCCCCCGCGTCCAGCCGGGCCAGCAGCAGCAGATCCGCCGCCAGCCGCTGGAGCCGTACGGTGTCCTCCACCGCGCCCGGCACATCCAGCAACTCCGGGTGGGCCACCCCCACTTCCAGCTGCGTCCGCAGGCTCGCGATCGGACTGCGCAGCTCGTGCGAGGCATCCGCGACGAACCGCCGCTGGCGCTCCACGGCCGACTCCAGCGCCGCCAGCGTCTCGTTGGTCGTCCGGGCCAGCCGGCCGATCTCGTCCTTCGACGACGGCACCGGCACCCGCCGGCTCAGATCCGTACTCGCCGTGATCGCCGCCATCTCCCCGCGAATCCCCTCCACCGGCCGCAGCGCCCGCCGGGTCACCAGCCAGGTCACCCCCGCCACCACCACGAGCAGCAGCGGCAGCCCCAGCAGCATGGCGTCCCGCACCGACCCGACGGCGTCCCGCTCCGGCGCCAGCGCCGACCCGGCCCACACCGTCGCCTGCTCACCTCGGGTGTCCTTGGCCTCGACCACCGCGAACCGGTAGTCGGCCACCGTCCCGTCGACATCCGCGGTCCCGTCCCGGTACGCGACGTCGTCATCGACCTCACCCGGCTTCAGCGCACGGTCGTCGTCCTCACCGTCCTCGTCCTCCTCCGCCGGCGGCGGGACGACGCTCCCCGCACCCTGCGCGGGGCCCACCCGCTTCCCGTCGACGGTCCGCACGTCCTCACCGACCGCCCGCACCCGCCCGTCATCGGCGACCACCACCACCGGATGCTCATCGCCGTCCGGCAGATCCAGCTTGCCGTACGCCGTCCCCGTCGCGATCTTCGCGGCCACCTCACGCGCCGCGACCTGCGCCTCCAGCCCCGCCTGGTTCTGGAGATTGCCGCGCAGCACCAGCAGCACCGCCGTACCCGCCGCGATCAGCGCCAGGGCCACCACCACGGTCGCCCCGGCCGCCGCCCTGGCCCGTACCGAGCCCAGCACGCTACCCACCGGCCACCAGCCGGTATCCCGCGCCCCGCACCGTCACGATGTGACCGGCGCCGAGCTTGCGCCGCAAGGCGCTCACGTACACCTCGATGATGTTGACATCGCCCTCATAGGCGAAGTCCCAGACGTGCTCCAAGATCTCCGCCTTCGAGACCACCTCGCCCGCCCGCACCGCCAGCTGCTCCAGCACGGCGAACTCCTTCGTCGTCAGCGCCACCTCGGCGCCGTCCCGCTCGACCCGCCGGGCCCCCTGGTCGATGGCCAGCGACCCCACCCGCAGCACCGGCGGCGCGCTCCGGCCGCGCCGCCGCAACAGCGCCTTCACCCGTGCCACCAGCACCACATACGAGAACGGCTTGGTCAGATAGTCGTCGGCTCCGGTGTCCAGCCCCTCGGCCTCGTCGTACTCACCGTCCTTGGCAGTCAGCATCAGAATCGGCACCTCGTGACCGGCCGCCCGCAGCGCCCCGCACACGCGGTAGCCGTTCATCCCCGGCAGCATGATGTCGAGCACGACCAGGTCGTAGCTCTCCTCGCTCGCCTGGTGGAGCCCCGCCAGACCGTCGTGCACCACATCGACCGCATAGCCCTCGGCCATCAGCCCCTTGGCCAGTGACAGGGCCAGCCGCTTCTCGTCCTCCACGATCAGGAGCCGGTACGGACGGTGTGCGGCGGGGCCGGGCGGGCGGAACTGCGTGACGGGCGGGTGCATGCGCTCACCATGCCATCCCCTTCCTGAAGCCCCCTTCAGGTGCCTTCAGGTCCCCTTCAGCTTGGTTCGGCCAGTGTGTTGGCACAGCCGATCGCAAGGGGAGAAAACACATGAAGCGCCATCTGATCATCGCCACCGCCGCCGCGGCCGCCCTCGTCGCCGGCGGCACGGTCACCGCCGTCGCGGTCAGCGCCGACGGATCCGGCAGCGCCCGGTCCGGCGCCCCGGTCTCGGCCGCCCACGACACGGCGCCCGCCGGCTCCGGCACCGCCCACGTGCAGGACGGCAGCTCCAGCATCCGTATGCAGGACGACGACGCCAACGGCCAGAAGGACCGCCGCGAGGCCCGCGCCGCCAAGGTCAGCGCGCCGGACGCCGCGGCCGCCGCCCTGAAGGCCGTCCCCGGCACCGTCTCCGGCCTCGACCTGGACGTGGACCGGGCCGGCCTGGTCTGGGAGGCGGACGTGCTGGGCAAGGACGGCAAGTGGCACGAGGTCACCCTCGACGCCGGCAACGCGCGGGTGCTGAACCAGCGCATCGACCACGACGATGACGACGACGCCGACGAGCGCGCCGCCCTCCGGAACGCCCACACCGACGCCGCGTCGGCCGCCCGTACCGCCGCCCCGCACGGCACCGTGACCTCCGTCGACCTGGACGACGACCGCGGCAAGGCGGTCTGGGAGGTCGAGACGCTCGCCAAGGACGGCAAGGAGCACAAGCTGGTGGTCGACCCGCAGTCCGCCAAGCTGAGCGCCGTTCCGGCGCAGGCCGACGACGACAACGACGGCGCGGACGACTGACCGTCCGCCCCTCACCAGGCCCCGCTCACCTCGCCGTGGGCGGGGCCTTGCGGGTTGCCGGTGGCTGGGCGTCGTTCGCCTGTTGCTTGTGGGTGGCGGGTCGGAGGGGACGCCCGGTACCCCGTCCTCGGCGCGGGCGACGCGGGTCCCAGAGGTAAGGCACCCCGGCGTCCGCTCCAGTCCTGCGGGCGGGGCACCGGACATCCCCTCCGACCACCGTCCGTACGCGACTGACCCGCCGTACCAATCACCGTTACGGCAAGGCAGCAGCACCCCTTGGCAGGCACCTGGTCCGGCCACGCCCCGCAGCTTGGGCGCGGGCCGAGCTGGGCCGTGAGGCGCGGTGTCACCGGCCGGCAGTCGGCAACGGGGGACGGTCGGAGGGGATGTACCGGGGCCCGCCCGCAGGACCGGAGCAAACACCGGGGCGCTCAATCGCTCGTAGCCGCGTGGCCCGCGCCGAGGACGGGTCCCGGTGCGTCCCCTCCGACCCCCGCGGCACCCACGAACGCCGCAACGGCGCCAGCCACAACGGCCCCGCACCAAACAACGCACGGCGACAAACCAGGGGCGCGGGGAACTGCGCGCCCAGCCACAACCGCACCCGCAGCCAACCCACACCCCGCCGAACGCCGGAAACCCTCAGCCCCCGTTAGTCACACCATCAACCAACTCATCGGCCGCCCGATACGGATCCATCTCCCCCGCAACGATGCGCTCAGCCAACGCATCGAGCCGCCGATCCCCCCGCAGATCCCCGATCCGCTCACGCAGCGCCGTGACCGCGATCGTCTCGACCTCGTGCGCCGCACGGGACCGGCGCCGCTGGGCGAGGACACCGCGCTCCTCCATCCAGGCCCGGTGCTTCTCCAGCGCCTCGACGACCTCATCGACACCCTCGGCCCGCGCCGCAACGGTCTTGACGATCGGCGGCCGCCAGTCACCCGGCGTACGGGATTCCCCGAGCCCGAGCATGTGGTTGAGCTCGCGGGCGGTCGCATCGGCCCCGTCCCGGTCGGCCTTGTTGACGACGTAGACATCGCCGATCTCCAGGATTCCGGCCTTGGCCGCCTGGATGCCGTCGCCCATGCCGGGTGCGAGCAGCACCACGCTCGTATCGGCCTGGGAGGCGATCTCCACCTCGGACTGGCCGACGCCGACCGTCTCGACGAGGACCACGTCGCAGCCCGCCGCGTCCAGGACGCGGATGGCCTGGGGCGCGGCCCAGGCCAGGCCGCCCAGATGACCGCGGGTGGCCATGGAGCGGATGTAGACGCCGGGATCGGAGGCGTGTTCGCTCATCCGGACCCGGTCACCGAGCAGCGCGCCGCCGGAGAACGGCGAGGACGGGTCGACGGCGAGCACGCCGACCCGTTTGCCGGTCTTGCGATAGGCCGTCACCAGCGCGGAGGTGGTGGTGGACTTGCCCACGCCGGGCGATCCGGTCAGCCCGACCACATACGCGTTGCCGGTGAGCGGTGCCAGCGCCGCCATCACCTCGCGCAGTTCCGGCGACGCCCCCTCCACGAGGGAGATCAGCCGTGCCACGGCCCTCGGCCGGCCCTGCCGTGCCTGTTCCACCAGCTGGGGGACGTCCACCATCGCCGCTCGGCTCCTTCGGCTCGCTCGTGACGCGAATCGGCGAGCCCGTACGCACCCGGCGTACGGGCTCTCGCTTACTTACCCGGTACGCGGATGATCAGCGCGTCGCCCTGGCCGCCGCCACCGCACAGCGCGGCGGCACCCACGCCACCGCCCCGCCGGCGCAGCTCCAGCGCGAGATGCAGCACGATCCGGGCGCCGGACATCCCGATCGGGTGACCCAGCGCAATGGCGCCGCCATTGACATTCACCTTTTCCGGGGACACTCCGAGGTCCTTCATGGACTGCACGGCGACGGCCGCGAACGCCTCGTTGATCTCGATCAGGTCAAGATCACCGACGGCCAGGCCGTCCTTCTTCAGGGCGTGGTTGATGGCGTTGGAGGGCTGGGACTGGAGCGAGTTGTCCGGGCCCGCGACATTGCCGTGCGCGCCGATCTCCGCGATCCATTCCAGGCCGAGCTCCTGGGCCTTGGCCTTGCTCATCACGACGACCGCGGCGGCGCCGTCGGAGATCTGCGAGGAGGTGCCGGCGGTGATCGTGCCGTCCTTGGCGAAGGCCGGGCGGAGCTTGCCGAGCGACTCCGTGGTGGTCTCGCCGCGGATGCCCTCGTCCTGGCTGAACAGGACCGGGTCGCCCTTGCGCTGCGGGATCTCCACGGGGGTGATCTCGGCCTCGAAGAGCCCGTTCTTCTGGGCGGCGGCGGCCCGCTGGTGGGAGCGCGCGGCGATCTCGTCCTGCTCCGGTCGGGCGATACCCAGACGGGTGTTGTGCTTCTCGGTCGACTCGCCCATCGCGATGCCTTCGTAGGCGTCCGTGAGGCCGTCGTGCGCCATCGCGTCGAGCATCTCGACCGCGCCGTACTTGAAGCCCTCGCGGGACTTCGGGAGCAGGTGCGGGGCGTTGGTCATGGACTCCTGGCCACCGGCGACGATCACATCGAACTCGCCGGCGCGGATGAGCTGGTCCGCCAGCGCGATGGCGTCGAGGCCGGAGAGGCAGACCTTGTTGACGGTCAGCGCGGGGACGTTCATGGGGATTCCGGCCTTGACGGCGGCCTGACGTGCCGGGATCTGCCCTGCCCCGGCCTGGAGCACCTGGCCCATGATCACGTACTGCACCTGGTCGCCGCCGATGCCCGCCCGGTCGAGTGCCGCCTTGATGGCGACGGCGCCCAGGTCGGCGCCGGAGAAGGTCCGCAGCGATCCCAGGAGCCGGCCCATGGGGGTGCGCGCTCCCGCCACGATCACTGAGGTGCTGCCGTTCGTGCCGTTCGTTGCAGACATGCGGTGCGGCCTTCCTTTGCAGGGAAGTTAACGAGGGTTCCCGTCAATGTACTGAGCGGTACGCGCCGGGTCACCGGCAAGCGGGTGTGATCGCGCGCACGTTGCGTAACCAGCCGTGCGGGCGGTGCACTGGAGCCATGCTGACGCGAATCGACCACATCGGGATCGCCTGTTTCGACCTCGACAAGACTGTCGAGTTCTACCGTGCCACGTATGGCTTCGAGGTGTTCCACACCGAGGTCAACGAGGAGCAGGGGGTCCGGGAAGCCATGCTCAAGATCAATGAAACGTCGGATGGCGGAGCCTCGTATTTGCAGCTCCTGGAGCCCACCCGCGAGGACTCCGCGGTGGGCAAGTGGCTTGCCAAGAACGGCGAGGGGGTGCACCACATCGCCTTCGGCACCGCGGATGTCGACGGCGACTCCGAGGCCATCCGGGGCAAGGGTGTCCGGGTGCTCTACGACGAGCCCAGGACCGGCTCGATGGGCTCCCGGATCACCTTCCTGCACCCCAAGGATTGTCATGGAGTGCTCACCGAACTCGTCACCGCGGCGCCCACCACCTCGACGGACCACTGACCTTCACCTTCCCCGGCCGGTAGAGTGCAGCTTCGGCCGGGGTAAGGGAGTGGGGCTCGGTCCATACCCTGCCGATGATCTGACACCATTTCTTCGGAAGGGTCAGCTCCGATGGGCGCGAGTCCGGTACGACGTGACGTGTACGGGACGAGCGCCGCAGGACCGGAGAAGGCCGCCACCATGACCAGGGGACGGATGGGACCGCGCAGTGCGGGGCAACGACCGCTACGAGGCTGACGACCACCTCTCGCAGTTCGAGGCCGAGATGGAGCGGCTGAAGACGGAGCGGGACAAGGCCGTTCAGCACGCCGACGACCTCGGCTATCAGGTCGAGGTGCTGCGCGCCAAGCTCCATGAGGCGCGCCGCAACCTCGCGACCCGCCCTGCCTACGACAACGTCAGTCATCAGGCCGAACAGCTGCTGCGCAACGCGCAGATCCAGGCGGACCAGCTGCGTACCGATGCCGAGCGTGAGCTGCGCGAGGCACGGGCACAGACCCAGCGGCTGCTCCAGGAGCAGGCCGAACGGCAGTCCCGGCTGGAGGCCGAGCTGCACGCCGAGGCGGTCACCCGCCGGCAGCGGCTCGACGAGGAGCTCAACGAGCGCCGGCAGACCGTCGAATCGCATGTCAACGAGAACGTCGCCTGGGCCGAACAACTGCGGGCCCGCACCGAGTCGCAGGCCCGTCGGCTCATGGAGGAGTCCCGCCGGGAGGCCGAGCAGGCGCTGGCCGCCGCGCGGACCGAGGCCCAGCGGCTGGCCGAACAGGCCCGGGAGCGGCTCGGCAGCGAGGCCGCGGAGGCCCGCACCGAAGCGGAAGGCATCCTGCGCCGGGCGCGTACGGACGCCGAGCGGCTGCTGAACGCCGCCTCCAGCCAGGCCCAGGAGGCCACCGACCAGGCCGAGCAGCTGCGGACCAGCGTCGGCACCGAGTCGGAGGAGGCCCGCCGACAGGCCGCGGAGCTGACCCGTACCGCCGAGGCCCGTGTCCAGGAGGCGGACAAGGCGCTGCGCGAGGCCCGCGCCGAGGCGGAGAAGCTGGTCGACGAGGCGCAGCAGAGCGCCACCAAGCGGCTGACGGCCGCCGAGTCGGACAACGAGCAGCGCACCCGTACGGCCAAGGCGGAGATCGCCCGGCTGGTCGGTGAGGCCACCAAGGAGGCCGAGGCGCTCAAGGCCGAGGCCGAGCAACTGCGGTCGGACGCCCGCGCGGAGGCCGAGCGACTGGTCGCCGAGGCGCAGGAGTCCGCCCGGTCGCAGGCGTCGGAGGACGCCGCGGCGCAGCTGGCGAAGGCCGCGCGCAGCGCCGAGGAGGTGCTGACCAAGGCGTCGGAGGACGCCAAGGCCACCACCAAGGCCGCCGCCGAGGAGGCCGAACGGCTGCGCAAGGAGGCCGAGTCCGAGGCGGACCGGCTGCGCGAAGAGGCCCACGACACCGTGGCGCAGCTCAAGGGCGCGGCCAAGGACGACACCAAGGAGTACCGCGCCAAGACCGTCGAACTCCAGGAGGAGGCACGGCGGCTGCGCGGGGAGGCCGAGCAGCTGCGCGCGGACGCGGTCGCCGAGGGCGAGCGGATCCGGGGCGAGGCCCGCCGGGAGGCGGTCGGGCAGATCGAGGAGGCGGCCGGGACCGCCGAGGAGCTGCTGGCGAAGGCCAAGTCCGACGCCGAGGAGACCCGTTCGGGAGCCGTCGCGGAGAGCGAGCGGGTGCGGACGGAGGCCATCGAGCGGGCCTCGGCGCTGCGCCGGCAGGCCGAGGAGGCGCTGGAGCGGTCCCGTTCGGAGGCCGAGGAGCTGCTCACCGAGGGCGCCCAGGCCGCGGAGATGGTGACCACCGAGGCGGAGGCGTCCGCCGCCCGGCTGCGCGAGGAGGCCGAGCAGGCCGCCGAGGAGCGGCGCGCCGAGGCGCAGGACGAGCTGGACCGGCTGCACCGCGAGGCGGAGGAGAAGATCACCGCCGCCGAGCGGTCGCTGCGCGACGCCCGCGCGGAGGCGGAGCGGCTGCGCCGGGAGACACAGGAGGAGGCGGCCCGACTCAAGGCGGAGTCGGCCGAGCGGCGCCGGACGCTGACGCAGCAGGCCGAGGAGGAGGCCGAGCGGCTGCGCGACGAGGCCGCTTCGGATGCCTCGTCGGCCCGCTCCGAGGCCGAGTCGGTGGCGGCACGGCTGCGCACCGAGGCGTCGGCCGAGGCGGAGCGGCTCAAGACGGAGGCCCAGGAGACCGCGGACCGGGTCCGTGCCGAGGCGGCGACGGCCGCCGAGCGTACGGGCGCGGAGGCGGCGCAGGCGCTGGCCGCGGCCCAGGAGGAGGCCGCGCGGCGGCGCCGGGAGGCCGAGCAGCTGCTGAGCGGGGCCCGCGAGGAGGCCCACCAGGAGCGCACCGCGGCGCGCGAGCAGAGCGAGGAGCTGCTGGCGTCGGCCCGTACGCGGGTGGGCGAGGCGCAGGAGGAGGCCCAGCGGCTGGTCGAGGAGGCGGACCGGCGCTCGGGCGAGCTGGTGGCCGCGGCCGAGCAGACCGCGCAGCAGGTGCGGGACTCGGTCGCGGGGCTGCACGAGCAGGCCGGTGAGGAGATCTCCGGGCTGCGTTCGGCGGCCGAGCACGCCGCGGAGCGCACCAGGTCCGAGGCGCAGGACGAGGCGGACCGGATCCGTAAGGACGCCTACGAGGAGCGGGAGCGCGCCTCGGAGGACGCGGCGCGGGCCCGTGCGGAGGCGCAGGAGGCGACGGAGGCCGCGAAGTCCCTCGCGGAGCGGGCGGTTTCCGAGGCCATCGAGGAGGCCGACGGGCTGCGCGCCGAGGCGGCCGGAGTGCTGGACGAGGCACGCCGGGACGCCAACACGGCGCGGACCGAGGCCGCCGAGCAGGCCGACCGGCTGGTGTCGGAGGCGACCGCCCAGGCCCAGAAGCTGGTGGCGGACGCCACGGCGAAGGCGCAGCAGCTGCGTACCGACGCCTCGGACGCGCTGGCGGCCGGCGAGCAGGACGCGGCGCGGGCCCGTGCGGAGGCGCGGGACGACGCGAACCGGATGCGCTCGGACGCCGCGGAGCAGGCGGACCGGCTGATCACCGAGGCGCGCACGGAGGCCGAACGGATTGTCACCGAGGCCACCGAGCTGACGTCTTCGGCGCAGGACGACGCGGACCGTACGGTCCAGGAGGCCCAGCAGGCCGCCGATCAGCTGCGGGCCGAGGGCGAGCAGCAGGCGCACCGTCTGGTGGCGGAGGCGACCGAGAAGGCGGAGCGGCTGCGGGCCGAGGCGGCCGAGGTGCTGGAGGAGGCCCGCCGGGACGCGGACCACACCGGCGACGAGGCGCGCAAGGCGGCCAACAAGACGCGTTCGGACGCCGCGGAGCAGGCCGACGAGCTGATGTCGGAGGCCGCGACCGAGGCCGAGCGGCTGCGTACGGAGGCGGCGGAGACGACCGCGGACGCCGAGCGGGACGCGGACCGTACCCGGGCCGACGCCCGGGAGCAGGCGGACCGGATGCTCGCGACAGCCACCGCGGAGGCGGACCGGCTGCGGGCGGAGGCGGCCGAGACGGTCACCGCCGCGCAGGAGCACGCCAACCGCACCCGTAACGAGTCCGCGAAGCTCAAGGAGGACGCCGAGGCGGCCGCCGAGCAGACCCGGACAAAGGCCCAGCAGGAGACGGACCGGCTGCTCGACGAGGCGCGCAAGGACGCCGCCAAGCGCCGCGCGGACGCGGCCGAGCAGGCGGACCAGCTCGTCACCAAGGCCCAGGAGGAGGCGCTCAGCGCGGCCACCGCCGCCGAGGAGCAGGCCGACACCATGGTCGGGGCGGCCCGCAAGGAGGCCGACCGGCTGGTCGCGGAGGCGACCTCGGACGGCAATGCGCGGGTGGAGAAGGCCCGTACGGACGCGAACACGATGCTGGAGGAGGCCCGCCGGGACGCCACCGGCATCCGGGACCGCGCCGAGGAGCTGCGCCAGCGGATCGAGTCCGAGGTCGAGGAGCTGCACGAGCGGGCCCGCCGGGAGTCGGCGGAGACGATGAAGAACGCCGGCGAGCGGGTCGACAAGCTCATCGCGCAGGCCACCGCCCAGCAGGTCGAGGCCGAGGAGAAGGCCGACCGGATGGTGGCGGACGCGAACAGCGAGGCGAGCAAGGTCCGGATCTCGGCGGTGAAGAAGGCCGAGGGCCTGATCAAGGAGGCCGAGAACAAGAAGGCCACGGCGGTGCGCGACGCGGAGCGGATGCGCAGCGAGGCCGAGGCGGAGGCCACCCGGATCGTGGACGAGGGCAAGCGGGAGCTGGAGGTGCTGGTGCGCCGCCGGGAGGACATCAACGCCGAAATCTCCCGCGTTCAGGACGTTCTGGAAGCGCTGGAATCGTTCGAGGCACCCGGCGGGGGCGGGGACGGCAAGGGGGGCGGTGTGAAGGCAGCCGCAGGAGCGGGTGCAACTCGTTCGAGTGGCAAGCAGTCTGAAGGGTAGCCACTCAAATGAGGGGTCATTCTCCAGATCAAACCGGCAATGACTCGATGACACGCCGTTGTGGCCCCTAGGATTCTCCTTATCACCTCACCGGTCTCTTCGACAGGAACCCCATGAGCGACACTTCCTCCCCCTTCGGCTTCGAGCTCGTGCGGCGTGGGTACGACCGCGGTCAGGTGGATGACCGCATTACGAAGCTCGTCGCCGACCGCGACAGCGCGCTGGCCCGCATCACGTCGCTGGAAAAGCGGATCGAGGAGCTGCACCTCGAAACGCAGAACGCCCAGGCGCAGGTCAATGACGCCGAACCGTCCTACGCGGGCCTCGGCGCGCGCGTGGAGAAGATCCTCCGGCTCGCCGAGGAGGAGGCGAAGGATCTGCGCGAGGAGGCCCGCCGGGCCGCCGAGCAGCACCGTGAGCTGGCCGAGTCGGCCGCCCAGCAGGTCCGTAACGACGCCGAGTCGTTCGCCTCGGAGCGCAAGGCGAAGGCCGAGGACGAGGGCGCCCGGATCGTCGAGAAGGCCAAGGGTGAGGCGGCCACCCTGCGCGCCGAGGCGCAGAAGGACGCGCAGTCCAAGCGGGAGGAAGCGGACTCCCTCTTCGAGGAGACCCGCGCCAAGGCCGCGCAGGCCGCCGCGGACTTCGAGACCAACCTCGCCAAGCGCCGTGAGCAGTCCGAGCGCGACCTGGCCTCGCGTCAGGCCAAGGCCGAGAAGCGGCTCGCGGAGATCGAGCACCGCGCCGAGCAGCTCCGCCTGGAGGCCGAGAAGCTGCGTACGGACGCCGAGCGCCGGGCCCGTCAGACGGTGGAGACCGCGCAGCGCCAGGCCGAGGACATCGTGGCGGACGCCAACGCCAAGGCGGACCGGATCCGCAGCGAATCCGAGCGCGAGCTGGCGGCGCTGACGAACCGCCGCGACTCCATCAACGCGCAGCTGACCAACGTCCGCGAGATGCTGGCGACGCTGACCGGTGCCGCCGTGGCCGCGGCAGGCGCCCCCGGCGAGGACGAGACCGTCTCCCGCGGCGTCCCCGCCCAGCAGAGCCGCTGACCTGTCGCAGGTTCGCTTTCGGCCGGCTGTCGCACGCCCCCGTACCGCCTCCGTGGTGGTGCGGGGGCGTCGTGCGTACGGGGGTCCACCGGGCGGCCCCGCCCCGGTGGCAGCGGCCCCCGGGGACGCCTAGCGTGCCGTACATGATCGAGCTCGAGGGGCTGACCAAGCATTACGGCGACAAGGTCGCCGTGGACGACCTCACGTTCACGGTGCGGCCCGGGATGGTCACCGGCTTCCTCGGCCCGAACGGCGCCGGCAAGTCGACGACCATGCGGATGATGCTGGACCTGGACAACCCGACATCGGGGACGGTCCGGATCGACGGCAAGCACTACCGGCAGCTGAAGGATCCGCTCACCTACATCGGCGCGCTGCTGGAGGCGAAGGCGGTGCACGGCGGCCGCAGCGCCGCCAACCATCTGCTGTGTCTGGCACAGAGCAACGGCATCCCCCGCGGCCGGGTCGCCGAGGTGCTGGACACCGTCGGGCTGAGCACGGTCGCCAAGAAGCGCTCGAAGGGCTTCTCGCTCGGCATGAGCCAGCGGCTCGGTATCGCCGCGGCGCTGCTCGGCGACCCCCAGGTGCTGCTCTTCGACGAGCCGGTCAACGGACTCGACCCCGAAGGCATCCACTGGATCCGCAATCTGATGAAGAACCTCGCCGCCCAGGGCCGCACCGTCTTCGTCTCCTCGCATCTGATGAGCGAAATGGCGCTGACCGCCGAGCATCTGATCGTGATCGGGCAGGGCCGGCTGATGGCGGACACCTCGATGAAGGACTTCATTCACCAGAACTCCCGCTCGTACGTCCGGATGCGGTCCCCCCAGCGGGAGAAGCTGCTGGACCTGCTGCACGACGAGGGCATCGACGCGGTGGCCGTCGGCAACGGGTCGCTGGAGATCGACGGAGTGCCCGCCGACCGGCTGGGCGAACTGGCCGCCCGGCACCAGCTGGTGCTGCACGAGCTCAGTCCGCAGCAGGCGTCCCTGGAAGAGGCGTTCATGCGGCTGACCGCGGAGTCGGTGGAGTATCACGCGCACGACGGCGACCCGGTACCGGCGCAGGCCGGGGCCCGGCCGCCGGGAGAACCGCAGCCGGCCGAGGCCCGGCCGGGTGAGCCGCAGCCGACCGGCTGGGGCGCGGACTGGCAGAAGAAGAGGAGCTGACGGATGGCGGCGCTCGGGCAGGTCATTCGGTCGGAGTGGACCAAGATCAGGTCGGTGCGGTCCACGGTGTGGACGCTGGGCATCGCCGTGGTCGTCACCATCGGCCTGGGCGTGCTGATCTGCACCCTGGCCAACAACGACTTCAGCTCGATGCCGGCCCGCGACCGGCTGGCGTTCGACGCCACCAACATCAGCTTCGCCGGGATGGGGCTGGGCCAGCTGGCGATGATCGTCTTCGGGGTGCTGGTGGTCTCGAACGAGTACAGCACCGGCATGATCCGCGCTTCCCTTGCCGCCGTACCGCAGCGCAGCACCTTTCTGTTCTGCAAACTGCTGGTGGCCACCGCGCTGGTCTTCGTCGTCGGCCTCGCCACCAGCTTCGTGACGTTCTTCGCGGGGCAGGCGGTGCTCGGTGACCTCCGGGCGCACCTCGGCGATCCGGGCGTGCTGCGCGCGGTGATCGGCGGCGGGCTCTATATGACGCTGATCGCGCT
Organism: Streptomyces sp. bgisy130; assembly: GCF_057708345.1. NCBI lineage: Bacteria > Bacillati > Actinomycetota > Actinomycetes > Kitasatosporales > Streptomycetaceae > Streptomyces > Streptomyces sp. bgisy130. The sequence goes on along the minus strand of NZ_JBYISA010000012.1, from coordinate 431 downwards.
GTTCTCGATGGCGGTGGCCACGATGCTGCGCAGCCCGATGCTCTCGCTGGGCATCCTGATGCCGTTCTTCTTCCTGATCTCGAACATTCTCGGAAACGTCTCGGCGACCCGGAAGATCGGCCGCTATCTGCCGGACCAGGCCGGCTCGAAGATCATGCAGGTGGTACCGCGGGCCAACGACCAGGTGCCGTACGGGCCGTGGGGCGGGCTCGGCATCATGATCGCTTGGACGGGGGTTGCGTTGGTTTGTGGGTTTGTGTTGCTTCGGCGGCGCGATGCGTGACGCTGCGCTGGGCTTTGGCCCGCGTTTTTGGCTTTCCCGCCGTGGTTGTTGCTCGCCGTTTGTTGCCCGCTTGCGCGGTGCCCCCGCCGTTTCGCCTGCGGCGGGCCGGTCCGCTGCGCGGGGCTGTTGGGTGCGGTGACGGGCCTCC